>NZ_CP108514.1:5217500-5310000 GCF_035989305.1 Streptomyces sp. NBC_01233
GGGCTGCGGGCCGATGCACTGCTGGACCGGTTCGGCCTCGCGGACACCGGCCGGGGGCCCGTGAAGCAGTACAGCGGCGGCATGCGGCGCCGGCTGGACCTCGCGGCGTCCCTGATCACCGAGCCCGAGGTGCTCTTCCTCGACGAGCCGACCACCGGGCTCGACCCGCGCGGCCGCGCCGAGGTGTGGAGCGCGGTCCGCTCCCTGGTGGGCGGCGGCACGACCGTCCTGCTGACCACGCAGTACCTGGAGGAGGCGGACCAGCTGGCCGACCGCATCGCGCTGATCGACGCCGGCCGGGTGGCGGCCGAAGGCACGGCCGACGAGCTGAAGTCCCGCGTCGGGCCGGACCGGATCGTCGTCGTCCTGCGGGACGCGGCCCGGCTCGCGCAGGCGGCGGCGCTGCTGCCGGACCCGGCCGTGGACGCGGACACCCTCACCCTGGGCTTCCCGGTGGAGGACCGCATGGCCGGCCTGGCCCTGACCCTGCGCGCGCTGGAGGGGGCGGGCATCGAGGCGGCGGACCTCTCGGTCCGGCGGCCCACGCTCGACGAGGTCTTCCTGCACCTGACCGACCGCACGGACGCCACGGAGGTGGCCGCATGACGCAGCACACGACGTCCGCGGCTCGCTGGGTGGCCGTGGACTCCTGGACGATGACCCGGCGCGAGCTCGCGCACTGGGCGCGCCAGCCGGTCCAGATGGTCGTCGGCCTGGTCTTCCCCGTGATGATGCTGCTGATGTTCGGCTTCCTGGTCGGCGGCGGACGCGGGATCGACGGCGAGTACGTCGAGTTCCTCGTGCCCGGCATGCTCGCGCTGACCATGGCCTTCGGGCTGGAGGCGACCATGACGGCGGTCACCCGGGACCTGGGCAAAGGGGTGATCGACCGGTTCCGCGCCATGCCGATGTCCTCCTCGGCGGTCCTGGTCGGCCGCAGCGCGGCGGACATGCTCCAGTCGGCCGTGGGGCTGGCGGTCCTGGCGGGCGTCGGCCTGCTGCTCGGCTGGCGCTGGCACGGCTCGCCGGCGGCCGCGCTGTCGGCCTTCGCACTGCTCCTGCTGCTGCGCTTCGCGATGCTGTGGATCGGGATCTTCCTGGGCATGGTCGCGGGCCGGCCCGAGCTGGTGCAGGCGGTGCAGATCCTGGTGTGGCCGGTGGGCTTCCTCTCCAACGCCTTCGCCACGCCGGAGGCCATGCCGGGCTGGCTGGGGACGGTGGTGGAATGGAACCCGATGTCGGCGACGGCGACGGCGGTCCGCGACCTGTTCGGCAACCCGGCGGCGGCGTCCCCGTCCTGGGCCTGCGACCACGCCGCGCTGCTCGCGGTCGGCTGGCCGCTCCTGCTGCTGGCGGTCTTCTTCCCGCTGGCGGTGGCGAGGTTCCGCGGCCTGAGCAGGTAGGCCCGGGGCGGGGACTTGCACCTCACGCCGCGTGAGGGACCACAGTGAAGGGCGTACCCAACCAGAGGAGAGGGACGGGAAGATGGGCTACTCCGTGGGCCAGGTCGCCGGATTCGCCGGAGTCGCGGTGCGCACCCTGCACCACTACGACGAGATCGGTCTGCTCTCCCCGAGCGGCCGCAGCCACGCGGGTCACCGGCGGTACGACGACGCCGACCTGGACCGGCTGCAGCGGATCCTGTTCTACCGGGAGCTCGGCTTCCCCCTCGACGAGGTCGCGGTCCTGCTGGACGACCCGGAATCGGATCCGCGGGAGCACCTGCGCCGGCAGCACGTCCTGCTGACCGACCGGATCGCCCGGCTCCAGCAGATGGCCAAGGCCGTTGAGCACGCCATGGAGGCGAAGAAGATGGGCATCAACCTCACGCCCGAGGAGCGCTTCGAGGTCTTCGGGGACAAGGACCCGGAGCAGTACGCGGAGGAGGCGGAGCAGCGCTGGGGCGGCACCGACGCGCACGCGGAGTCGCAGCGGCGGGTCGCCACCTACACCAAGGAGGACTGGCGGCGGATCCAGGACGAGGTCGCCGAGTGGAGCGTCCGGTACGCGGCCCTGATGGACGCCGGCGAGTCCGCCGACGGCGAGGCGGCGATGGACATGGCCGAGGAGCACCGCCGGCACATCGGCACCTGGTACTACGACTGCTCGTACGAGATCCACACGGGCCTCGGTGAGATGTACGTGGCGGACGAGCGTTTCAAGGAGTTCCACGACTCCATGAAGCCCGGTCTCGCCGAGCACCTGAGGGACGCGATCCTGGCGAACGCGGTGCGCAAGGCGTAAGCGGAACGTCACGCATCCGACCCCCTCCGGGACTGGAACCGGGAGGGGGTCGTGTGCGTTGATAATTGAAACCGCCTTTACCTTGCCCGCAACCGCCTGCTGCCCCCGGCACGCCCCCCGATCCAGGAGAGTCCGGAAACCGTGTACACGATTGCGCTCGGCCCTCAGTGGCTGTCCCCGGACTACCTGATCTCGCACTTCGGCCTGATCGGCATTCTCGTCATCGTCTTCGCCGAGTCGGGACTCTTCGCGTTCCTGCCCGGCGACTCCCTGCTGTTCACGGCGGGTCTGCTGGTCGCGGACGGGCAGTACATCAAGCAGCCGCTGTGGCTGGTCTGCACCCTGATCGTGGCCGCCGCCATCATCGGCGACCAGGTCGGCTACATGATCGGCAAGTTCTTCGGCCCGAAGCTCTTCAACCGGCCGAACTCCAAGCTCTTCAAGCGGGAGAACCTCGACAAGGCGCACGAGTTCATGGACCGGCACGGCCCGAAGGCCATCGTGCTCGCCCGCTTCGTGCCGATCATCCGCACCTTCGCGCCGATGGTCGCCGGCGCCGGCTCGATGAAGTACCGCACGTTCCTGACGTACAACGTCATCGGCGGCATCGGCTGGGGCGCGGGCGTCACGGTCGCGGGCTACTGGCTCGGTCAGATCGAGTTCATCAAGACGAACGTCGAGCCGATCCTGGTGGGCATCGTCCTCATCTCGGTCATCCCGGTGATCTTCGAGGTGCTCAAGGCCCGCAAGGAGAACAAGGCGAACGCCGTCGAGGCGCAGGCCGAGGCCGTCGTGGTGGACGGCCAGGGCCCCCAGACCCCGGGCACCCGCGGCCGCCACGCCAAGCGCTAGCCGGTTCGGCCCCCGTATCCGGCCCCGCCGGCGTTCGAGGCGTGGGGGTCCCCCCGGACGGAGTCTGGGGGAGGGTCCGGGGCGGAGCCCCGATCGGTGGGCCGCGCGAGGCACATCGCATCAGCCACCGCGTACGCCCCCGCGGGCAGCCAGAGCCCGCGGGGGCGTACGTGTACCCAGCCGGCTAGAAGCCTCGGGTCCGCTTCGCCGCACGGCGCTTGGCGGCGCTCGCGGCCCCCGGGATGCGCATGAACAGCCGGGAGGTCTCCGACCCGAGGTTGACCCCGATGGCGATGGCCAGTGCGATGGCCGCCGCGTTCACCAGGGAGCCCAGCCCCTCGTTCAGCCGGTTCTCGGCGATCAGCAGCAGCCCGTAGTACGTCGCCGAGCCGGGCAGCAGTGGGCCGATGGCGGCCGTCACGTACGGCAGGGCGGAAGCGAAGCGGTAACGGGAGAAGAGCTGCCCGAAGAGGCCCACGAGCCCGGCGGCGATGGCGGTGGACGGCACGGGCGGGATGCCGCCCGCGTAGTGCAGGGCGCCGAAGGTGATCCAGGCGACCCCGCCGTTGAGGGTCACGATCCACACGGTGGAACGTTCCTGCTGGAGCAGGATCGCGAAGGTGAAGACCAGCACCATCGAAGCCGCGATCTGGATCAGCGGTCGCTGCTGGATCTCCAGGACCTCCTCCGGCCGGGGGGAGGCGTCGAACTGCAGGCCGACGTAGAGCACGACCAGCACGCCCATGATGATGCCGATGAAGAGGTACATGACCTCCAGCAGCCGGGCGGAGGCGGTGATGTAGAAGCCGGTCAGACCGTCCTGCACGGCCGCGACCAGGGCCCGCCCGGGCAGCAGCGCGAAGAGCCCGCCGGTGATCACGGCGGAGGCCTTGACGTCGATCCCGGTCATGCTCAGCGCCACCCCGATCGCGGCCGGCGGCATCGCCGCGACCACGAACTGGTAGAACTCCGGCAGCCCGCGGCCGGCGCACAGCCAGGCCAGCCGGTCACCGAGGACCGCGCCGAGCGCCGCCGCGATGAAGACCAGCACCCCGCCGCCGACCAGGGTGGAGGCGGCGCCGGCGAGCAGCCCGGCGGCCGCCGTGAGCATCCAGCCGGGGTACGGGTGCCGGTTGCGGCGGATCTCGGCGAGGCGCCGGTAGGCCTCCTCCAGCGAGATCTCGATCTCGGGGGCGCTGATGTCGTCCACCAGCCGGTAGACGGCCGAGAGCCGGTTGTAGTCGGTGCCGCGGCGGCGCACGGTCCGGTTCGCCGATACCGGGTGGTCCACCAGCGAGGGCTGGTGGGTGATCGACAGCAGGGTGAAGGTGACGGTGGGCTCGCAGCGGTCCAGCCCGTAGGAGCGGGTCACCGCGAACATGGCGGCCTCCACGTCCTCGGCGCCCTCGCCGCCCGCGAGCAGCAGCTCGCCGATGCGCAGGGTCAGGTCGAGCACGCGGCCCACGGCGGGCCCGGCCTCGCTCGGCCGGTGTACGAGATCCGGTACGGGACGCACGTCGACCGGCATGCGCAGCATCGTGCGCATGCGGTCCTGCCAGGGCGATTCCTTCAGCTGGGCCAGGGGGAAGTCCTGGCCGGGGGTGTAGGCGGGCGGGGAGTGCGCGGCGCTGTAGGTGGCCGGGGTGGCGAAGGCCGATCCCCCGGGCTCGGGCTGCACCGGCTCGGCGCCGGCCGGACGGGCGAACTCCGAGGTGGGCTGGTCCTCGTCGAGGGCCTCCGGCTCCATCCCGGGCGGCGGCGTGAAGGCGCTGTGCGCCTCGTCGGACTGGGGCTTCCTGTCCTCTGCCCCGTCGGCCTCCGCCACGCGTCCTCCAGTCCGTGATCACCTGCCGTATCAGTATGCGGAACCGCTTCCTCCATGGCGAAGGCGGGCCGCCGGCGCCGGATCCGGCCTCGCCGGCCTTCGAGGCGCGGGGTCGGGGGGCGCAGCCCCCGGTCGGGGCGCAGCCCGGCTCCGCACGCGACAACGGGCGGCACCCCCTCCGGGGTACCGCCCGCCATGTCACAAGGAGCACGGGGGAGTCCCCCGGCCCGTTACCGCCGAGCGCGAGCTCAGTGGTGGCCGCCCTGCGCCTCGAGGCGCTTGTACGAGGCCTCGATCTCGGCCTCGGCCTCGGCACGGCCGACCCAGTCCGCGCCCTCGACGGACTTGCCCGGCTCCAGGTCCTTGTAGACCTCGAAGAAGTGCTGGATCTCCAGGCGGTCGAACTCGGAGACGTGGTGGATGTCGCGCAGGTGCTCGACACGCGGGTCGGAGGCCGGCACGCAGAGCAGCTTGTCGTCTCCGCCCGCCTCGTCCGTCATGCGGAACATGCCGATGGCGCGGCACTTGATCAGGCAGCCGGGGAAGGTCGGCTCGTCCAGGATGACCAGCGCGTCCAGCGGGTCGCCGTCCTCGCCGAGGGTGTTCTCGACGAAGCCGTAGTCGGCCGGGTAGCTGGTCGAGGTGAAGAGGCGACGGTCCAGACGGATCCGGCCGGTCTCGTGGTCCACCTCGTACTTGTTCCGCGAACCCTTGGGGATCTCGATGGTGACGTCGAACTCCACGTCCTGCTCCTCCATGATCAGCTTCAGCAGCCTGAATGCTTCGAGACCGCATTTGATTCGATACGCGCGCGTCCGGCCCAGCCTCCCGCAGACTCCGTCCGGAGGGACCCCCAGAGGTGCCCCGGCCGGTGGGGTGCCATGCTCGCGGCAAGACGCAGTGGTTAAGTGTCCCTCACGCATATGTGTGATCGCGAAAGGGGCTGGTCCGAGGTGCCATTGGTCAAGTCGTGGCAGCTCATCGCGGGTGCGGCCGTCGCCGGCCTCGCCCTGTCGGTGGCAGCGGTGGCCGCTGCCGGTCCATGGGACTCCGGCCAGCGTAAGGCCGAGCGGGACAGGGCCGCCTCCTGGGGCCCTACGGGTGGCGCAGATCACGGTGGAGGGCCCGGCTCCGGGCTCCTGCCGCAGGCCGCGCCCAGCGCCCCCGGAGTGCTCGGCGCGATCGGCCCCGGCGTCGCGCGGGGCCAGGCGGCCGCCCCCGCCGCCTCCGGGAAGCTCGCCGCCGCGCTGGGACCGCTGCTCGCCGACCCCGCCCTCGGCACCGTACGCACCGCCTCCGTCGTCGACACCGCCACCGGGCAGGTGCTCTACGAGTCCGGGGCGCGGGACGCCATGACCCCCGCGTCGACCGTCAAGATCGTCACCGCCGCCGCCGCGCTGGCCGCGCTCGGACCCGAGCACCGGATCAGGACCACCGTCGTGCCCGGAGCCGCCCCCGGACAGATCGTCCTGGTCGGCGGCGGAGACCCCTCCCTCACCGCGAAGAAGAAGAGCCCCGCCGGATCCGGCGGCAGCCTCGTCGCGCTCGCCGCCGACACCGCGCAGGCCCTCAAGGCGGCCGGAACCGACACCGTGACCCTCGGCTACGACGACAGCCTCTACACCGGCCCCGCCCGCCACCCGATCGGCGTGAACCCCAACATCGCGCTCGTGACCGCCCTGACGGCCGACGAGGGCCGCCCCGACGACTCCACCTCCGGGCCCGTGGACCGGACCGGGGACCCGTCCAAGGACGCCGCCCGCGCCTTCCGCACACTGCTCACGGAGCGCGGCATCAAGGTCACCGGCGAACCGGCCAAGGCCAAGCCCGCCGCCGACGGGTCCGCTGCCGCCCAGCCGCTCGCCACCACCCTCTCCACCCCGGTGGCCGGGCTCGTCGAGCGGATGCTGACCAACAGCGACAACGACATCGCCGAGGCCCTCGCCCGGCACACCGCCCTCGCCTCCGGCCAGCCCGCCAGCTTCGAAGGCGCGGAGAAGGCCGTCGCCGCCAAGCTCGCCGCCCTCGGCGTGGACACAGCGGGCTCCCGCTTCGCCGACGGCAGCGGCCTGAACCGCGCCGACAAGGTCAGCGCCGGCCTGCTGACCGGCCTCCTCACCAAGGCCGCCGACCCGCAGCGCCCGGAGCTGCGGCCGGTCCTCACCGGGCTGCCCGTCGCCGGCTTCACCGGGACCCTGCGCGGCCGCAACGCGGGCACCTCCCCGGCCGCGGGCCTGCTCCGGGCCAAGACCGGCACCCTCACGGGCGTGAACTCCCTCTCCGGGACCGTCGTCGACCCCTCCGGCCGACTGCTCGCCTTCGCTTTCCTGACCGCGAACAGTCCCGGCCCCGAGGGCGCCGAGAAGGCCCTCGACAAGCTGGCGGCGGCCGTCACGACCGCTTCGTAGGGGGTCCGCCGGGCGCCCTGCCCACGTACGGTTGACGCATGACGAGCATCAGTGGTGCGGAGATGGTCGACTGGAACCTCGCGGTGGCGACCGCGACCCGTTTGGTGCGACCCGGGCCGGAGGTCACCCGGGACGAGGCACGGGCGGTCGTCGCGGAGCTGCGCGGGCACGCCAGGACCTCGGAACGGCACGTGCGCGAGTTCACCCGCATGATCGCGGAAGGGGCCGCCGTCCCCGACACCCCCGTCCTGGTCGTCGACCGGGCAGGCTGGGTCAAGGCCAACGTCGCCGGATTCCGAGAGCTGCTCCAACCGCTCCTCGGCAAGATGCAGGACCGCCGCGCGGGCGCCCCCGGCGGGGCCGTGCTCGGCGCGGTCGGCGGCAAGGTCACCGGCGTCGAGCTGGGCATGCTGCTGAGCTTCCTGGCCTCCCGGGTCCTCGGCCAGTACGAGACCTTCGCGCCGGTCTCGCGCGACCTGCCGGCCTCGGCCGCGGGCGGCCGGCTGCTGCTCGTCGCCCCCAACATCGTGCACGTCGAGCGCGAGCTGGAGGTGAACCCGCACGACTTCCGGCTGTGGGTGTGCCTGCACGAGGAGACGCACCGTACACAGTTCACGGCCGTCCCGTGGCTGCGCGACCACCTCGAAGGCGAAATCCAGACGTTCCTGGGCGCCACCGAAGTGGACCCGGCGACCGTCCTGGAGCGCATCCGGGAAGCCGCCCAGTCCTTCGCGGGCGCCCGCCCCGACGCCGAGCGCGGCGACGAGGGGCGCTCCTTCGTCGAGCTCGTGCAGACCCCCGAACAGCGCGAGATCCTGGGCCGCCTCACCGCCGTCATGTCCCTCCTGGAAGGCCACGCCGACTTCGTCATGGACGGGGTCGGCCCCCAGGTGGTGCCTTCGGTGGCCGAGATCCGCGAGAAGTTCCAGCAGCGCAGGGCCAGCGGAGCCGGCCGTCTCGACGCCGCCCTGCGCAAGCTCCTCGGCCTCGACGCCAAGCTGCGCCAGTACCGCGACGGCGAGCGCTTCGTGCGCGGCGTCGTCGGCCAGGTCGGCATGGACGGCTTTAACCGGGTCTGGACCTCCCCGAACACACTGCCGACCAAGGCCGAGATCGCCAAGCCCGCCGACTGGGTCGCCCGAGTCCACCGCAAGGGGAGCGAAGAGAGCGAATGAGGGTGACTCAAGGGGCGTAAACATGTCTCACTGGGGGAAGCAGCGTCACCCGTCCGAGGGACCGTGAGCCGTGGAAGGGCGTGCGATGCTCGGGGAACGGCCGAGTTCTGTCACCATCAACGCACTCTGAGTGACATTCCTGAGTGGCAGCCCCCGCCCGGCGGGGGTGCCGGGCACCACCCCCAGCGCACCACACCCCAACGCCTCCGAGGCATCCGAACTCCATCGAAGGGCACCGGACATGGGTCCCCATCCTGCGGTCGCGGCGATACGCCTGGCGGTCCGCCGCGTACTCCACGACGTCCTCACCGACCTCACCGACACTCCCGCCGGCCCCCGCACCGCAGCGGGCACCCGGCCGCTCGTCCTCGTCGCGTGCTCCGGCGGCGCCGACTCCATGGCGCTCGCCTCGGCCCTCGCGTTCGAGGCCCCCAAACTCGGCATCCGGGCCGGCGGCATCACCGTCGACCACGGCCTCCAGCCGGGCTCCGACCTGCGCGCCGCCGAGGTCGTCACCCGCATGACCGCACTCCGCCTCGACCCGGTGGAGTCCGTCGCCGTGCGCGTCGGCCGCGACGGCGGACCCGAGGCCGCCGCCCGCGACGCCCGCTACGGGGCCCTGGACGAGGCCGCAGACCGCCTCGGCGCCGCCGCCGTGCTCCTGGGCCACACCCGGGACGATCAAGCCGAAACCGTCCTGCTGGGCCTCGCCCGCGGCTCCGGGATCCGCTCGCTGTCCGGCATGGCCGAAAAGTCCGGAGGCCCCGGCCGCAGCCACCGCTACCGCCGCCCCTTCCTCCAGGTCGACCGGCAGACCGCCCGCAAGGCCTGCATGGTCCAGTCCCTCGCCGTCTGGGACGACCCGCACAACATCGACCCCGCCTACACCCGCTCCCGCCTGCGCCACGAGGGACTGCCCGCCCTGGAGAAGGCGCTGGGCAAGGGGGTCGTCGAGGCCCTGGCCCGCACCGCCCAGCTCTCCCGCGACGACGCCGACGCCCTGGACGCCTGGGCCGCGGAGGCCGAGACCGGCGTACGGGACGCGGACGGCCGCCTGGAGTGCGCCAAGCTGTACGCCCTGCCCCCGGCCGTCCGCCGCCGGGTGCTGCGCAGGGCCGTGGTCGCCGCCGGCTCTCCCGCGGGTTCCCTCTTCGCCCGCCACATCGAGGAAGTCGACCGGCTCATCACCGGATGGCGCGGCCAGGGCGCCATCAACCTGCCCGGACGGGTGGAGGCCCAGCGGCAGGGTGGCAGACTTGTCATCCGGCAGGGCTGATTGGTGCTGAAACACGGCTGAGTCCTCCGGGGGACACCCCCGGAGCCCCGGCCGACAACGAAAGTGATGCGGGTGGACGAGAAGGACATGGGCAACGACCTCCAGTCGGTGCTCATCACCAAGGAAGAGATCGACGCGAAGCTGGCCGAGCTGGCCGCGAAGATCGACGCGGAGTACGCGGGCAAGGACCTGCTCATCGTCGGTGTGCTCAAGGGTGCCGTGATGGTGATGGCGGACCTGGCGCGTGCCTTGTCCACCCCGCTCACCATGGACTGGATGGCGGTGTCCTCGTACGGCGCCGGAACCCAGTCCTCGGGTGTGGTCCGGATCCTCAAGGACCTGGACACCGACATCAAGGACAAGCACGTCCTGATCGTCGAGGACATCATCGACTCCGGTCTGACGCTGTCCTGGCTGCTGTCGAACCTGGGCTCCCGCCAGCCGGCCTCCCTCGAGGTCGTCACGCTGCTGCGCAAGCCCGAGGCCGCGAAGGTCGCGATCGACGTGAAGTGGGTCGGCTTCGACATCCCCAACGAGTTCGTGGTGGGCTACGGCCTCGACTACGCGGAGAAGTACCGCAACCTGCCGTTCGTCGGCACGCTCGCCCCGCACGTCTACGGCGGCTGATCCCGCTCCCGGTCCCCGGGGCCCGTTGCGGGAACCAGCGCACGCTCCGGGGAACCTGTGGGCGATTCCCGCCGTTGGAGCAGGGGAAGGCGGGTCTGTCAGCCGTCCCACGGGGCCGCGGGTGACAATACAGGGGTACATTCCGAAGAACAGTCTTTACTCACAGCAGCATTTACCTACGGGCAGGAGGGACGGGGTGCCTGGCGCCCCGTATGGATGGACGTGAAGCGATACTTCCGTTGGCCGGTCATGTGGATCGTGCTGGCCGTCCTCGCCGTGGTCGTGTTGATGAATGTCGTCGGCTCCGGCGGCGGCTACAAGTCGGTGGACACCAGCGAGGTCATCAAGGCGATCAACACTGGCCAGGTGGAGACAGCGAAGCTGACCACCGGCGACAGCCAGATGATCAAGATCGAGCTGCGCGACGGCCAGAAGCTCGGCAAGCACGACGGCAGCAAGTTCCAGGCCAACTACATCGGGGATCAGGGCGTCCAGCTCGCCCAGAACCTCCAGACCAAGTACGACGCCGGTCAGATCCCGGACGGGTACTCCGTCACTCCGGACAAGACCAGCCCGTTCCTGAGCGTTCTCCTCTCGCTCCTCCCCTTCGTCCTCATCGTCGTTGTCTTCCTGTTCCTGATGAACCAGATGCAGGGCGGCGGCTCCCGGGTCATGAACTTCGGGAAGTCCAAGGCCAAGCTCATCACCAAGGACACCCCGAAGACGACGTTCGCCGATGTCGCGGGCGCGGACGAGGCCGTCGAGGAACTCCACGAGATCAAGGAGTTCCTCCAGGAGCCGGCGAAGTTCCAGGCCGTCGGCGCCAAGATCCCCAAGGGCGTGCTGCTGTACGGCCCGCCCGGCACCGGAAAGACCCTGCTCGCGCGCGCCGTCGCGGGCGAGGCCGGTGTCCCCTTCTACTCGATCTCCGGATCCGACTTCGTCGAGATGTTCGTCGGTGTCGGTGCCTCGCGTGTCCGTGACCTGTTCGAGCAGGCCAAGGCCAACGCCCCGGCGATCGTCTTCGTCGACGAGATCGACGCCGTCGGCCGGCACCGCGGTGCGGGTCTCGGCGGCGGCCACGACGAGCGCGAGCAGACCCTCAACCAGCTGCTGGTCGAGATGGACGGCTTCGACGTGAAGGGCGGCGTCATCCTGATCGCCGCCACGAACCGTCCGGACATCCTCGACCCGGCACTCCTGCGCCCGGGCCGCTTCGACCGGCAGATCGCGGTCGACCGTCCCGACATGCAGGGCCGTCTGGAGATCCTCAAGGTCCACCAGAAGGGCAAGCCGGTCGCCCCGGACGTCGACCTGGGCGCCGTTGCCCGTCGTACGCCCGGCTTCACCGGTGCCGATCTCTCCAACGTCCTGAACGAGGCCGCGCTGCTCACGGCCCGCTCGGACAAGAAGCTGGTCGACAACCACGCGCTGGACGAGGCGATCGACCGTGTCGTGGCGGGCCCGCAGAAGCGGACCCGGATCATGTCGGACCGGGAAAAGAAGATCACCGCGTACCACGAGGGCGGACACGCCCTGGTCGCGGCGGCCTCCCCGAACTCCGACCCGGTCCACAAGATCACGATCCTGTCCCGCGGCCGGGCCCTGGGCTACACCATGGTCCTGCCCGACGAGGACAAGTACTCGACCACGCGCAACGAGATGCTCGACCAGCTGGCGTACATGCTGGGCGGGCGCGCGGCCGAGGAGCTGGTCTTCCACGACCCGACCACGGGCGCGGCGAACGACATCGAGAAGGCCACCGCCACGGCGCGGGCCATGGTCACGCAGTACGGCATGACCGAGCGTCTCGGTGCGATCAAGTTCGGCGGCGACAACACCGAGCCGTTCCTGGGCCGCGAGATGTCGCACCCGCGGGACTACTCGGAAGAGGTCGCGGCGCTGGTCGACGAAGAGGTCAAGAAGCTCATCGAGACCGCGCACAACGAGGCCTGGGAGATCCTCGTCGAGAACCGTGACGTCCTCGACAACCTGGTCCTCGCGCTGCTGGAGAAGGAGACGCTGAACAAGGAGCAGATCGCCGAGATCTTCTCGACGATCGTGAAGCGTCCGGCCCGCCCCGCGTGGACCGGCTCCTCCCGCCGCACCCCCTCCACCCGTCCGCCGGTGCTCTCTCCCAAGGAGCTCCAGCTGACGAACTCGGCGAACGGCACCTCGGCGACCACCGCCGTCACGCCGGTCTCCACGGAGAAGGGCATCGAGGTGGCCCCCGAGGAGCGCCCCGAGGTCTGATCCACCCGGAATGGAAGCCGCGCCCCCCAGGTTCTAGCCTGGGGGGCGCGGCACTTTCATCTGGTCATACTTGGGTGGCCGCGAGCGCTGTGCACACAGGAACGAGGAAGAGATGACCGACCCAGTGACCCTGACCGGCGACGAGGGCACGATCGGCGAGTTCGACGAGAAGCGCGCCGAGGCGGCGATTCGCGAGCTGCTGATCGCGGTCGGCGAGGACCCGGACCGGGAGGGTCTCCTCGAGACCCCGGCGCGCGTGGCACGGTCGTACCGGGAGATATTCGCCGGCCTGTACCAGCGGCCCGAAGAGGTCCTGACCACGACCTTCGACCTCGGCCACGACGAGCTGGTCCTCGTGAAGGACATCGAGGTCATGAGTTCGTGTGAACATCATTTGGTCCCATTTCATGGAGTAGCCCACGTCGGCTACATCCCGTCCATCGACGGCAAGATCACCGGCCTGTCGAAGCTGGCCCGCCTCGTGGACGTGTTCGCCCGCCGTCCCCAGGTGCAGGAGCGCCTGACCACGCAGATCGCGGACTCCCTGATGGAGATCCTGGACCCGCGCGGGGTCATCGTGGTCATCGAGTGCGAGCACATGTGCATGACCATGCGCGGAGTCCGCAAGCCCGGCGCGAAGACCATCACCTCGGCGGTCCGCGGCCAGCTGCGCGACCCCGCCACCCGCAACGAGGCAATGTCCCTGATCATGGCTCGCTAGCCGGATTGTCAGACCCGCCCGATAACGTCGTTGATCAGCTGATTCACTTGATCAGGGGGCGGGATGGGCGGGCTGCCGAGCAAGCAGATCGTGAATGGGGTCGACGGGGCCGCTCAGGCGAGAACCTTCCGCGCGGGCGACCGGCTCTGGACGTTGGACGGCGACCGGACGGTACATACGGCCATTCTGGACGTGACCGCCGTGAAGGCCCGCGAGGTCGTGGATGTGGTCACGGACGGAAAGACGTTCACCGTGGCGCCGGACCAGTTACTGCGTACCCGCGACGGGTGGATCCCGGCCGGAGACGCCGCGGGCAGCACGGTGGTGTGGACCCCGCCACGCAAGCTGTGCCGTACGCGTCTGACCATGCGGCCCGGCTATGAGTTCGGCTACTTGGTGGGTGCCACCTGTGCCGACGGCACGGTCGGCAAGAACTACGTGTCCCTGGTGGTGAACGACCTGGGGTTTGCGGCCAAGTACGCGACGTGCCTGACTTCGGCCACGGGCCTTCCCGCCCGCCTGGAACCCGTCATGAGGCCGTCCGGCTTCCTCCAGCGCGACATTCCCGGATTCCGCGTGCGCGTGGTCTCCTCGTACCTTGCGGACGTCCTACGGCAGTACGTGGGGGGGGGCGACGCGCACCACATGCGTCAGGGCTTCCCCCGCGTCGTCATGAAAGACCTTGCCACCGTCGAAGGCTTCCTGGACGGATACGCGGACGGCGACGGCTGCCGCCTCAAGCGCTGGCACGGTCGGACGATCACCAGCGCCAACGTTCCGTTTCTGGCGGAGCTGGCCGCGATCATCGGAGCCCGCTTCTCGCCTCTGAACGGGAAGGCATCGCAGCTGGTGGTCACCGACCGTTGGCAGCGGCGCGGTACCTTCGTGGCGGAGGAGCACTCCATACACCTCGTGGAGCGGCAGTCCGCGACGGTATCCGAGGTCCGGCCCCACACTGCCACTGGTGCCAAGCCCTTCACCCTCTACACCTACCGCCTCGACCCCTGCCTCGGCTTCCTGGTGAACGGGCACCTCGTCCGCGCGCCCTCCTGACGGGTCAGGCGCGGGCGGTGGACTCAGGGGCCTGGTCGTCGTCCTCGGGGAGTTTGAGTACGTGCTCCAGGAAGAGGGCGGCGGCGATGACGGCCACCCCTGCCAGGACCGAGAATCCGGCGTACCAGGCCTGGTCGCGGCGGGCGGGGATGTCCAGGGAGTCGGTCAGCAGGAAGACGCCCACCCCGCCGTACATGCCCGCCACGAGCGCCGCCACCAGCGCGCTGGCTTGGCCGAAGACCACCGCTCGGGCCGCCATCAGCGGCTCCACGCCCTTGGCCCCGGGGCGGCGCTCGCGCTGGGCCTTGAGACGGGACCGCATGGACAGGGCCGTGGCCAGCAGCACCGCCGCGATGACGCCGAGAACGATCGGTGCGGCCAGCGGAACGCCGGGCAGCGTGCCGTACGCGTTCCACAGCCGGGCGCCCGCCCAGGACAGGATCCCGGCGACCACGAAGATGCCCGCCAGGACCGCCGGCCTCAGTTGCTTCACTTGCCCGTTCCCCGCTTTCCGCGCCGATCAGTCAGGCAGTCCACAGGGTAACGACTACTCCGGGAGGTGGAGTTCCAGGTCGGGGCGCGGCGTGACGCCGCTCAGGCCGGTTTCGGCCAGCAGCGCGGCGACCGGGCCGCGGCCCGGGATCTGGGCCTCCGGGTCGATGTCGTGCCAGGGGGCCAGCACGAAGGCGCGCTGGTGGGCGCGCGGGTGCGGCAGGGTGAGGACGGGGTCGTCGGAGACCCTGTCGGCGTACGCGACGATGTCCACGTCGATCGTGCGGGGGCCCCAACGCTCCTCGCGGACGCGGTCGAAGGCCTCCTCGATGGCGTGGCCGCGCTCCAGGAGCGAGGACGGGGGCAGCGTGGTCTTCACCGCGACGACGGCGTTGAGGTACGAGGGCTGCGAGCCGGGCTCGACGCCCCACGGCTCGGTCTCGTAGACGGGGGACACGGCCTTGACCCGCAGGCCCGGGGTGTCACCGAGGGCGTCGATGGCGCCCTGGAGGGTCTCCAGCCGGTTGCCGAGGTTCGCGCCGAGCGCGATCACGGCCCCTTTGGGGTTGGAGAGGGTGACGTCCGCCGCGTCGACCGTCTCGACGACGGAGGCGGGTACCGGCTGGACGGTGGGGTCGCTCTGAGCGTTCAGTCCGTTGTTCATGCGCGGCTCCGGGTGATCGTGATGGTCACGTCGTCGAAGGGGACGGTGATGGGCGCGTCCGGCTTGTGGACGACGACCTCCACCTGCGCCACCGCTTCGTGCTTCAGGCACTGCTGGGCGATCCGCTCGGCCAGGGTCTCGATCAGGTCCACGGGCTCGCCCTGGACGACGTCGACGACCTCTTCGGCGACTACCCCGTAGTGCACGGTCTTCGCCAGGTCGTCTCCGGCCGCCGCGGGGCGGGTGTCGAGGTGCAGCACGAGGTCGACGATGAAGGTCTGGCCTTCCTCGCGCTCCCGGGGGAAGACGCCGTGGTGCCCGCGAGCCTTGAGGCCGCGCAGCGCGACACGATCCACGCGAATCACTCCTGCTTTCGTAGTGCTTCCGGTCCCGGGGCTCCCCGGGGCCATGGGCCTACGCCGAGTGCGGTCGGCGTCGTCCGTCTTCGAATTTACCTGCGAAATACTCCGGGTCCCGCCGTAGGGGTCAGGAGGCGTCGTCCTCGTCCTCGTCCTCGGACTCCGTGAGGACGGGAGAACCGTGGTGGGACCAGAGGCGCCAGCCCTCGGATGTGCGTCGGAACACATTCGTGGCGACGACGAGCTGACCGACGAGCGGGCCGAGTTCCCCGCCGTCCTCGGCGGGTCCGCCGCTGAGGATGTTCTCCGTGCACGTGACCAGGGCGGTGTCGCCTATCACGGTCACCTTGGTGTCGGTGAGGAAGAACTGGATGTAGTCCGTGTGGGACATGATCAGGGCGTACGAGCGGAGCACCTCGCCGCGGCCGGAGAGCACGGGCCAGCCGGGGTGCACGCAGGAGATCTCGTCCTCCAGCCAGAGCGCCGACAGAGCGTCGAAGTCCCCCCGCTCCATTGCCTCGTAGAAGGCCGTGTTGACCTCTTCGACCGCTTCGATGTCGGTTCTGCTCACAGTGCTCCTTGTCGGTCGTTGAGGATCAGAGTGCCCCTTCCACGGCGCGGGCCACCCGAACCGCGTCCGCGGTGGCCCGTACCTCGTGGACCCGTACGGCCCAGGCGCCCTGATGGGCGGCGATGGCGGAGACGGCGGCCGTCGCGGCGTCGCGCTCGCGGGCGGGCGGCGGGGTGGCGCCGTCCGTGCCGGCCAGGACCCGGCCGAGGAAACGCTTCCTCGACGCGGCGACCAGCAGCGGGAAGCCCAGCGCGCGCAGCTCGGGCAGGTGGGCGACCAGGGCCAGGTCGTGCTCGGCGTTCTTGGCGAAGCCGAGGCCCGGGTCGACGACGAGCCGCTCGGGGGCGATCCCGCCGGCCACGACGGCGTCGATCCGGGCCCGGAGCTCGGCGGTGACCTCGGCGAGCACGTCCTCGTAGACGGCGAGGCTGTTCATGCCGGCGCTGAAGCCGCGCCAGTGCATCACCACGAAGGGCACCTCGGCGGCGGCGACGGCCGGGATCATGCCGGGGTCGGCGAGTCCGCCGCTGACGTCGTTGACCAGTGCGGCGCCCGCGGCGACGGCCTGGGCGGCGACGGCCGCGCGCATGGTGTCGACGGAGACGGTGACGCCCTCGGAGGCCAGGCCGCGGACCACGGGGACGACCCGGCGCAGCTCCTCCTCCTCGTCGACGCGGGAGGCGCCGGGCCGGGTGGACTCGCCGCCGACGTCGACGAGGTCTGCGCCCTGCTCGACGAGGTCGAGGCCGCGCTTGACGGCTGCGGTGGTGTCGAACCAGCGGCCGCCGTCGGAGAAGGAGTCGGGCGTGACGTTGACGACTCCCATGACCGCGCAGCGGTCCCACTCCGGCAGACCTGCGACCCGGCCCCTGCCGGTGGCTCCGCGCTTCGTGTTCATAGGTCCAAGGGTAGGGCTGACCTGGATACGGCAGGGCCCCGGCGGTCTGTCGGGCGGGTTCTAATGATCCACGCAACACCCTGGAGTTCAGGGAGTTGCGGGGATCGTGGATTTCGAGGTGCTGAAGGCGAGGTTCTTCGAGGCGCTGGACAGGGAGAACGGCAGCATCACTGCTGCGGCTCGTGCAGTCGGAGTGAACCGCAACACGGCGTTCGGGTGGGCACGCCGGGCCGGAGTCCGTGGTCGCGGCAAGCCTCGCAGGCCCGGCCACCCCGGTCGGGCGGAGTACGAGCGGCTGCGTGCTGCGGGAGTCCGGCGCCGTGATGCCGCCGCGCAGGCCGGCGTCCATGAGCGCACCGCTGAGGACTGGGACCGCGGTATCCGGCAGATCGGCCACTCGCGCCTGCATCCTGACGGGCGCCGCATCGACTACAAGACCGGTGTGACCACCATCGCCGCCACCTCTTCAAGGTCGTCCCTCGCAACGGTCGAGGCCGAACTGCACCCCAGGTTTCTCACGGTGACCGAGCGAGAGCTGATCGCTGATCTGCACCGTGAAGGCCGGTCGCTGCGCGCGATCGGACGGGCACTGGGCCGACCGGCGTCCACGATCAAGCGCGAGATCGACGCCCGGTCGGTCGATGGCGTCTACCGGCCGCACCGGGCCCAGCGGGCATGGGCGAGGAGCCGGTCGCGCCCCAAGGACTCCAAGCTCGCCCAGGACAGCCCGCTCCGCCGGTTCGTCGCGGAAAAGCTGCAGGAACAGTGGTCACCCGAGCAGATCTGCCACGCTCTGGTCATCGAGTTCCCCGACGACGAGAGCATGCGCGTGAGCCCGGAAACGATCTACCAGGCGGTCTACGTCCAGGCCCGTGGCGGACTGCGCCGCGAAGTCGCGGCCGCGCTGCGCACCGGGCGCACTCGCCGCAAGCCGCACCGCAGCCCGGACCAGCGCACGCGCCGGTTCGTCGACGAGATGGTGATGATCTCCGAGCGTCCTGCCGAGGTCGAGGACCGGGCAGTGCCCGGTCACTGGGAGGGCGATCTGATCGTCGGCCCCCGCAGCGAGAGCGCGATCGTCACCCTGGTCGAGCGCTCCACCCGCTACGTCATGCTGGGGCATCTGCCCGGCGGGCATACGGCCGAGGAGGTCCGCGACGTGCTGGTGCCCTTGATCCAGACCCTGCCCGGGCACCTGCGCGGCTCGCTGACCTGGGACCAGGGCTGCGAGATGGCCGCGCACAAGCAGTTCACCGTGGCCACAGGCGTGCCGGTCTACTTCTGCGACCCGCACTCACCCTGGCAGCGCGGATCGAACGAGAACACCAACGGCCTGCTACGGCAGTACTTCCCCAAGAGCACCGACCTGTCCGTGCACAGCCCCGAAGACCTCGAACACGTCGCCCAGCAACTCAACGGCCGGCCCCGCAAAACGCTCGGCTGGAAAACCCCAGCCGAGCGCCTGCGTGATCTACTGACGAGCACGTAGACCGTCAGGTGTTGCGAGGACCCCAAGAATCCGCCTCGGCCGCCGGGGCCCTGGTGGGCGTACGGGCGGCTACGCCGCCTGGGCCTCGCGTTCCGTTTGCTTCGGGACGGTCGCCATGTGGTTGTGGGTGCAGGTGCGGACGGGCTTGGGGCGGCGTCGGCTGGCGAAGAGGCGCGGGAGGGCCAGCGTCACGAAGCCCTCGGCCTGCATCACGGCGAAGCCGATGCGGGGCAGGTCGCGGGTGGAGCGGTAGACCATGAAGCGCGGCTCCCAGCGGGGGCGGAACTTCTCGTTGAACTTGTAGAGCGACTCGATCTGGAACCAGCGCGACAGGAAGACCAGCAGGCCGCGCCACATCCGCAGCACCGGGCCGGCGCCGATCTTCTCGCCGCGGGCGAGGGCGGCGCGGAACATCGCGAAGTTCAGCGAGACCTTCTCGATGCCGAGGCCCGGGCAGGCTTCCAGCGAGGCCACGATGAGCAGCTCGTTCATGCCGGGGTCTGCGGCGCGGTCGCGGCGCATCAGCTCCAGCGACATGCCGTCCTTGCCCCACGGGACGAAGTGCAGGACGGCCTTGAGGTCGCCGTACGGGCTGGTGTCGCCCTCCTCCACGCGGTGGGCGGTGGCGATGAAGCAGTCGCCGTCGCCGTCCTCGCCGACCCGGCCGAGGGCCATCGAGAAGCCCCGCTCGGTGTCGGTGCCGCGCCAGGCCTCGGCGGCGCCGCGCACCTGCTCCAGCTCGGTTTCGGTCAGCTCGCTGACCCGGCGGACCTTGGTGGTGTAGCCGTTGCGCTCGATGCGCTTCACCATCTGGCGGACATTGCGCATGGCGCGGCCCGAGAGGGAGAAGTCTTTGACATCGACAATCGCCTCGTCACCCAGCTCCAGGGCGTCCAGACCGGTCTCGCGGGTCCAGACCTCGCCGCCGGTCTCGCTGCACCCGACGACGGCCGGGGTCCAGGAGTGGGCCTTGGCCTCCGCCATGAACCGCTCGATGGCGCCGGGCCAGGCCTCGACGTCGCCGATGGGGTCGCCGGAGGCGAGCATCACGCCGGAGACGACGCGGTAGGTGACGGCGGCCTTGCCGCTGGGGGAGAAGACGACGGCCTTGTCGCGGCGCAGCGCGAAGTGGCCGAGCGAGTCGCGGCCGCCGTGCTTGGCGAGCAGCTCGCGCAGCTTGGTCTCGTCGTCGGTGGTGAGCCGGGCGGCCGGGTGCTCGGGGCGGAAGGCGAGGTAGATGGTGGTGAGCGCGGTCAGCATGCCGAGGGCGCCGAGGGAGTAGCCGACGGTCCAGGAGACCCGGCCGGCGTAGTCGACGGGACCCTCGAAGCCGAAGAGACCGTAGATGACGTGGGTGATCTGCTCGTACAGGCCGGGGTTGCCGACGACCTTGCCCGGGTGGACGTTGACGATGACCAGCCCGAGGCCGATGGAACCGGCGCTCATGAGAACGAAGTTCGCGAGTGCCTTCCAGCGGCTGCGGGGATCCGGCAGCGCCTTGAATTCACCCTGATGGCGCAGCAGCAGTGCGAGGAGCACCGCCGCGATGACCACGCTGATGATCGAGTGGCGGTACGCGAACTGCGCCGCCGCGCCCGCGGGCAGCAGGACGACGGCGGCCCGCCAGGCCCGCCGCTTGTGGCGCTTGAGGCCGTGGGCGAGCAGCAGGAGCAGGACGCCCGCGCTGATGGCCAGGGCTGCCGCGAACGGGCCCATGGACCCGGGCAGCACCTCGGTGACCGCGTGGATCCGGCTGTGCCGGAAGCGCGGGAAGACACCGGCCGCGATGTCCAGAAGGCCGACGATCATGACGGCCGTACCTACCAGGCCGGGCACCGCCTCCGGCTGTGGACCTCGGAGGATTCGGCGGACCCTGCTCGGAACCTGTCCCGACTTATCGCCATCTATCCTGCTAGACATCGCTTCCCGTTGCTCCGCGAGAGATCATGTGGCCGAAGGCCGCGACAGCCTCCGGTGTTGTGGTGCGTCCCTTAGGACGACATCGACGAGGAGCGGGTTCACTCTTTCGTCGGAAAAATCTGTCCTGCCACCAGAAAGTCGACTGACTGCTCATGGGTCTCACGAGTACTACGGTTCTGGCGTTGGCCATCCTGGCCGGTGTGCTGCTCTTCGCGGCAACGGTCTGGATGTGGCCGAAGCTTTCGGGCCGCACCTGGCGCGCTGTCGCCGGCCGGATCGGGCTCCTGCTGGCGACGCAGCTTGCGCTGTTCTCGGCTGTGGGTCTCGCGGCTAACAAGTCGTTCCTCTTCTACGGTTCCTGGGCCGACCTGTTCGGCCAGGAGACGTCCATGGGCAAGGTCGTCGACCACTCGATGAGCAGCGATGACATCAAGGTCGTCGACAAGCAGAAGCTGGACGTCCCCGGGGGTGCCAAGCCCCAGGTGGGCGGTCAGATCCTGAAGGTTGCCATAACCGGCCAGAAGTCGAAGATAACGAGCCCCGGCTACGTCTGGCTCCCGCCGGAGTACTTCCAGCCCCAGCACAAGGATCAGAACTTCCCCGCGTCCATCGTCCTGACGGGCTACCCGGGCACCGCCGAGAACCTGATCAAAGGGCTCGACTACCCGATGAAGGCCTTCAGTCTGTCCAAGTCGGGCAAGATGAAGCCGATGATCCTGGTGATGCTGCGCCCGACCATCGCGCCGCCGCGTGACACCGAGTGCGTCGATATACCCGGTGGCCCGCAGACCGAGACCTTCTTCGCCGAGGACCTCCCGCAGGCCATCACGAACACCTTCCGGGTCGGCAAGAAGCCGGAGAACATGGGCTTCATCGGCAATTCCACGGGCGGTTACTGCGCGCTGAAGATCGCCGCGCACTACCCGCAGACCTTCGGCGCCGCCGCGGGTCTGTCCGCGTACTACGACGCCCCGGACGACCCGACGACCGGCGACCTGTTCCACGGGGACGAGAAGCTGAAGAAGCGCGCGGACGTGCTGCACAGCATCGGGAACAAGAAGCCGAGCGGTACGTCCTTCCTCGTGACCAGCAGCGAGAAGGGCGAGCCGAACCTCGGTGACACCCGGAAGTTCATCAAGAAGGTGCAGGGCCCGGACCGGGTCTCCTCGATCATCCTCGACAGCGGTGGCCACAACTTCAACACGTGGCGACGCGAGATCCCGCCGATGCTGGTGTGGATGAGCGGACGCATCCAGGCCTGAGGCCGTTGACGCGGTGAAGGCGGAAGGGCCCGGCTTCGGCCGGGCCCTTCCGCGTTCGCGCTACGCGTCCTGCAACTGGGCCCGGCGCAGTGCCCGGTGCACGCCCTCCGGGGTCAGTACGCCGACCAGGGCGCCGGAGTCGGGGTCGGTGACCCCGATCCGGCCCGAGTCCTCCTGCAGCAGGGCGGCGAGCGCCTCGCGCAGCGTCGCGCCCAGCTCCACGGCCGCGGCGGGAGCCTTGCCCTCGGCGGCCGCCAGGTCGGCCGCCTCGACCGCGGTGACGGCGAGCCGTTTCAGGCCCCGGTCGGAGCCGACGAAGGAGGCCACGTACGGGGTGGCCGGCGACCCGAGGACCGCCGCGGGGCGGGCGAACTGCTCGATGGTGCCGGTCCCGTAGACGGCTATGCGGTCGCCGAGCCGGATGGCCTCCTCCAGGTCGTGCGTGACCAGCAGGATCGTCTTGCGCACCGTCTTCTGCAGCGTCAGGAACTCGTTCTGCAGCCGTTCGCGCACCACCGGGTCCACCGCGCCGAACGGCTCGTCCATCAGCAGCACCGGTGGATCGGCGGCGAGTGCGCGGGCCACGCCGACGCGCTGGCGCTGCCCGCCCGACAGCTGCTCCGGGTACCGGCCCCCGTACACGGCCGGGTCCAGCCCCACCAGTTCGAGCAGTTCGGCTGCCCGGGCGCGGGCTTTGGCCTTCGGGGTGCCGATCAGCTGCGGCACGGTCGCTGTGTTCTGCAGCACCGTCTTGTGCGGGAACAGCCCGACCTGCTGGATGACGTACCCGATGCGGCGGCGCAGCTCGACCGGGTCGGCGGCCGCGATGTCCTCGCCGGCCAGCAGGATCCGGCCGGCGGTCGGGTCGATCAGCCGGTTGACCATCTTCATCGTGGTCGTCTTGCCGCAGCCGGACGGTCCGACGAGCGTGACCAGCTCGCCCTCCGCCACCTCGAAGGACAGGTCCTCGACGGCTGTCGTCCCGTCGGGGTAGCGCTTGGTCACATGCTCGAATCGGATCACGGTCCCATCCTTCCGCACGCGCGGTGCGGTTGTGTGAAGGGCGTGTTGCTCCGGTGCGAAGGATTCCGGCCATGGGGGGTGGTGCGGGTTATGGTCGATCGTGACTGTGTGATCGAAAGACGTGTGTTCGAAAATGGGGGGTGAGGTGCATGGCGGGGCAGAACTGCCTGGTGGCGAACGACTGGATCTGCTGGGACTACGTCACCTCCCGCTCCCAGGAACTCACCGACGCCACCGTCGAACACATCTGGATCACGGGCGTGTCGGTCCTGATCGGCATCGTCGTGTCCGTGCCGCTCGCCCTGCTGGCCCGCCGCGGCCGCCACTGGGCGGCGCCCGTGCTCGCCTTCACCACGCTGCTCTACACGGTCCCCTCGCTGGCCATGTTCTCCCTGCTGCTGCCGGTCTTCGGGCTCTCGGCGGCGCTGGTGGTGACCGGGCTCGTGCTGTATTCGCTGACGATCCTGGTGCGCAACGTGCTGGCCGGCCTGGAGGCCGTGCCCGAGGAGGTGCGCGAGGCCGCGCGCGGCATGGGGTACGGGCCGGGGCGGCTGATGTGGCAGGTCGAACTGCCGCTGGCCCTGCCCGCGCTGCTCGCCGGCGTACGGATCGCCACCGTCTCGATGGTCGCGCTGACCACGGTCGGCTCCATCGTCGGCAAGGGGGGCCTCGGCAACCTCATCGCCCCGGCGGTGAACAGCTCCTTCAAGGCCCAGGTGCTCACCGCCTCGGTGCTGTGCGTGCTGCTCGCGCTCGTGGCGGACCTGCTGCTGCTGGGCATGCAGCGGCTGCTCACGCCGTGGACCAGGGCCGGAGCCCGCCCGGCGGCTTCCGGGAAGGGGGCCTGAGGCCGTGGGAGTACTGGGAGGGGCCTGGGACTGGCTGGCGAACGGCGCCAACTGGTCGGGGGAGAGCGGGGTCTGGCACCGGCTCGGCGAGCACGCCTACGTCAGCGGGGTCGCGCTGGCCGTCGCCTGCGCGGTGGCGCTTCCGGTCGGCCTGTACCTCGGCCACCTCGGCAAGGGCGGCGCCCTCGCGATCAACGTCTCCAACATCGGCCGGGCCGTTCCGGTCTTCGCGGTGCTGGCGCTGTTCATGGTCTCCCCGCTGCGCAACGCGGGCTATCTGCCGACCATCGCCGCGCTCGTGCTGTTTGCCGTCCCGCCGCTGCTGACGAACGCGTACGTCGGCATGCGCGGGGTGGACCGCTCGGTGGTGGAGGCCGCCCGGGGCATGGGCATGTCCGGGGGCCAGCTCTTCCTGCGCGTCGAGCTCCCGCTGGCGCGCGGCCTGGTGATGACCGGGCTGCGCTCGGGCGCGGTGCAGGTCATCGCCACGGCCACGATCGCCGCCATGGTCGGCCAGGGCGGCCTCGGCCGGATCATCACCGCCGGCTTCAACACGTACAACACCCCGCAGGTCGTCGCGGGTGCCCTGCTGGTGGCGGCGCTCGCCCTGCTGGTGGAGGGCGTGCTGGTGGCCGCGGACCGGCTGCTGCCGCGGGCCGCGGGCCACCGCTGAATCCTGTCCACACCCTCGAACGGAGTCACTCCATGACCAAGACCACGCGCGTCCTCGGCGCGTCCCTGGGCGCCCTGGCCCTGACGGTGTCGCTGGCCGCGTGCGGCGGTGACAGCCTGGAGAAGAGCAAGGACGGCGGCTCGTCGGCCCCGGCCGCGGAGGGCAAGGGCAGCCTGGTCGTCGGCGCCGCCGGGTTCACCGAGTCGAACGTGCTGGCGGAGCTGTACGCGCAGGTCCTCAAGGACGCGGGCTACGGCACCTCGATCAAGACGGTCAACAACCGCGAACTGTACGAACCCTCGCTGGAGAAGGGCGAGATCGACGTCGTCCCGGAGTACGCCGCCACGCTCGCGGAGTTCCTCAACGCCAAGGTGAACGGCCCGAAGGCGCCCGAGGAGAAGCCGGTGGCGTCGAGCGACGTCGCGGCGACGGTGGCGGGTCTGGAGAAGCTCGCCGCCCCGCTCGGGCTGAAGGCGCTGTCCGCGGGCGGGGCGGTCGACCAGAACGCATTCGCGGTGACCAGGGAATTCGCCCAGAAGAACAACCTGAAGACGCTTTCCGATCTTGGTAAGTCCGGACTGAAGGTGAAGATCGCGGCGGGCGACGAATGCTCCGTACGGCCCTTCTGCGCACCGGGGTTGACGAAGGCATACGGAATTCAGGTTTCCGGTATTGACCCGAAGGGCGTCGGCACCCCTCAGGCCAAGCAGGCCGTCAAGGACGGCGCCGACCAGCTCGTGCTGACCACGACCACGGACGCCACGCTCGACAGCTTCGGCCTGGTCCTGCTGGAGGACGACAAGAAGCTCCAGAACGCCGACAACGTGCTCCCGGTGGTCAACGCCAAGGATGCCGGCGGCCCCGAGGTCGCGGCCGCCCTCGACCAGCTGACCAAGGTCCTCACGACGGCCGATCTGGTCGACCTGAACCGGAAGGTGGACGCGGAGCGCGCCAAGCCGGCGGACGTGGCGAAGGCCTACCTGGAGTCCAAGGGCCTTCTGAAGAAGTAGAAGACACGTGGGTTGATGGAGGAATGTGGAGTACCTGCCCGGGAAGAGCGACAAGAGATTGCCGGGCGGGTATCCCGCTGGACCCCCACGCCCTGTAAATTTCGGGCCATGCCCCGTGGACGCCACCGCAATCCCGAACCCCTGCACCGGCTGCTCACGCCGACGACCGTCGCAGGTGTGTCCGTCATCAGCGCCGGAGCGGCCTGGCTGCTCGCGGAACCGCTGGCGCTGAGGCTCCTCGTGGCCCTCACCGCGGCCGCCGGGGTCGGCGGCGCCGTCGTGATGCGCGCCTGGGACCGGTCGGCCGGCCGCCGCGTCGCGGAGCTCGCGCGCGAGCGGGTCAAGGACGAGTGGCGGACGGACGAGCGGATAGCCGAGCTCGAATCCGACCTCGAAGAGGCCCGCGTGCTGCGCGGCCGGCTCGACGCCAAGCTGCGTGCCAAGCGGGTCGAACTGGCCGGGCTGCGCGGGGAGCACGCGGCGCTGCTGCGGCGGTACGCGACCGCCGAGACCGAGCGCGCCAGCGCCCTGGAGGGCCGCCGGCTGCTGGCCATCGAGGCCTCCGCGGCCCCGGCCGCCGCGCAGAAGGAACTTCCGCCCGTCTCCGAGGAGCGCACCTCGGCGGGCGCGCCCACCACGGTCGGCTACGCCCGGGCCCACGCGGCTCTGGGGGCGCTGGCCCGCAGGGCGCAGACGCAGGCGGCGCTGCCCGCGGGCCCCGCCGCGGCGTCGGCGCTCCCCGCGCCCTCGGCCCCCGCGTCCTCGGTCCCCGCTCGGCGTCCGGCGGCGGCGGTGGCCCCGTACGCGGCCCAGCGGCGTACGGCCTCCCGCGTCGAGGGCGGCTTCGACTTCTTCGGCACCAAGAACGCGGCGCAGGCCCGTGCGGTGATCGAGGCGGTCCAGAACGAGGACCTGGCCGACGTGGTCGGCGCCGAGGCCCTCGCGGTCCACAAGGCGGAGTCCGCCAAGGACGTTCCCGGACCGGAGTTCAAGCCGGCGACCGCCGAGACCCGTGCGGTGGGCCAGGTCATCGACCTGACGGCCCACGACGAGACCGAGCCGATCGACGTGGTCCGGCTGCGCACCGCGATCTCGTAGCACCCGTCCCCTGCCGCGCCGTCCCCGTCCGGCCCGTGCTCAGTCCCGGTACGAGGCCACCAGCCGGGCCAGGTGCCGGCCCGCCACCAGGAGCGGGGTGCGGCTCCGGGCGACCTGTGAGGTCATCTCGGCGCCCTCCAGGGTGTTGATCACGGTGACCGCCAGATCGCGCGCCTCCGGCTCCGGGTAGCCCGAAGCCAGGAGCTTCGCGGCGACCAGCTCCTGCCAGTTGGCGAAGGCCCGGGCGCAGGCCGCCTGGATCTCCGGCAGGCGGCCGACCGTTTCCAGGGCCGTGGCCGTCACCGGGCAGCCGTCCCTCCAGTCGGAGGCCTGCAGTTCCTGCGCGAGCAGGACGGCGACGGCCTCGACCGCCTCCGCCGGATCCTGGTGGGCGGCCAGTCCGTTGCGGAGCATCCCGGCGAACTCCTCGTCGCCGAAGTGGATCGCGGCCACCGCGAGCTCCTGCTTGCCGCCCGGGAAGAAGTGGTACAGCGAGCCCAGGGTCGCCTCGGCCTCGCGGACGAGCTGCTTGACCGGGGTGTTCTCGTAACCGCCGTGCTGCATGAGGCGGGAGGCGGTGCGGACCAGTCGGTCGCGCGTTCCCAGTGCTGTCTTCGTCCCTGCTGCTGCCATGGGCGTGATCCTACCGCCGATTCTGGATAGAGCGTTCGTTCTAGTCGATGGTACGGTCGTCCCGATCGCTGGATAGAGCGTTCGTTCTAGACCATGTCGCAGGGGAGAACTCCGTCATGAACCACGTTTCGACTGCCCAGGACACCAAGGTCACCGTCGTCGGTCTCGGCCCCATGGGCCGGGCGATGGCCGCCGCCTACCTCGACGCCGGCTACGAGGTCACCGTCTGGAACCGCAGCGCGGGCAAGGACGCCGACCTCGTGGCCCGCGGGGCCCGCCGGGCGGTCGGCATCGGCGAGGCCGTCGCCGCGAGCCGGCTGACCGTGCTCAGCCTCATCGACGTGGAGGCCATGTACGGCACGCTCGGTGACACCGACCTCGCCGGCCGCGTGCTCGCCAACCTGTCCTCGGACGTCCCGGACGCGGCCCGCGCGGCCGCGCGGTGGGCCGGGGAGCGCGGGGCCGCCTACCTCACCGGCGGGGTCAACGTCCCCCCGACCGGCATCGGGCAGGAGGGTTCCTCCGTCTTCGTCAGCGGCCCGGAGGAGGTCTACGAGGAGCACCGCGCCGCGCTCGACGTGCTCGCCGCCACCGACTACCGGGGCGTCGACCCCGGCTACGCGCAGCTGTACTACCAGCTCAACATGATCCTCTTCTGGACCGCCTACACGGGCTGGTACCAGGCCCTCGCCGTCGCCCGCGCCAACGGGCTGACGGCGGCCGACATCCTGCCCTACGCCGGCTACACGGCCGACAGCATGCGCGGCTTCTACACCCAGGGCGCCCCGCTCGTCGACGCCGGCGAGCACGGGGGCGAGTACGAGCGCCTCGCCATGTGCGCCGCCAGCGTCGAGCACGTCCTGCACACCGCCGCCGACTCCGGTGTGGACACCGGGATCCTGGCCGCGCACGCCGAGCTCTACCGGCGCGGGGTCGCCGCGGGCTTCGGCGCCGACAGCAGCTCGCGGCTGATCGGGCTGCTGGGCGGCGCCGGCAAGCCCTCCTAGGCCCAATGCTGGTGACTGGGCCCGGCCGGGCCCCAAGTCCGAACGGGTCCTGGCGGATCGAGTCGAACCAGCGGACGGCCTGCGGTGCCGAGCGGACGGCCGTGGTGAAGTGGGCGGCGTCCGGCCCCTGGTCGACGACCTTCGCGCGGACTCCGCGGCGGGCCGGATCGGCAGCTCCTGAGGTGTCGCGGGGAGCGCGGCCACGATGTCCTGCTCCCGGTGGTTGCCGTCGGACAGGTCTTCCACAGCCTGTGCACAGGGTGCGCGGAAGACCTCCGCGGGGTCCACGTGGAGCGGGTGCAGCCGGTTCCGGGCGGTGAGGGAGCAGGAGAGGGAGAAGACGGCGGACGCGGGCGCGCCCCGGCCGTCGCTGCCCCCCGCCGATCGAGGGGAAAGTCCCGGGCTGCGGGCGCAGTTGACCGGTGCGGCCTCAGAACAGCGGCAGCTGGCCGGGGTGTTCGGGCAGTACGAAGCCGTCCAGCGTCGGTGCGGAGGCGCCGAGCACGACCCGGGCCCGGGATCCGGGGCAGGACACCAGGTCGCCGCGCCCGCGCCCGGCCGGGGGGTCGTGGCGGGCGATCCGGCCGGCGGTGACGGCGCAGTCGCGGCCGCAGGCGGGGCAGGCCCGGCGGGGGGAGTGGGACATGGCCCCCAGTCTGCCCTGCCCCGCCGACATCAGCCCTGCCGGGCGGAGAGCCATGCCTCGTGGGCCTGCTGCACGCGGGCCCACAGCGCCGCCCGGTCGGCGGCGGTCAGGTCGTCGAGGTCGCGCCCGAAGACGCTCCCGATGACCTCGAAGAGCTCGTCCTCGTCGGCCAGTTCCCGCTCGCTGGTCCCCTTCGCGGAGTCGAGCCGCGTCAGGATGCGGCCGCGCAGCACGTCCGCGCCCTCCGCGTCGCGCCGGAACAGCGCGAAGGTCCGTACGAAGGGCGAGTCCTCGGCGGTGGACAGCCAGGTGTGCATGGCCTCGAAGCCGGCCGTCGTCGCCGGGGCGTCCCGGAAGTTCATCCGGGGCATGTGCATGTCGGGACTGAGGAGGCTCCAGCCCTCGCCCTCGCCCTCCAGCGGATCCAGCCGCTCCAGCCGGTACCGCAGGCCGCCCTGCTCGTACGCGCCCTCGCGCAGCGGCAGCGGCTCGTACGGGCCGTCCCCGATCCCGGCGTCCACCCAGTACTCGCTCCCGTCGACGCGGACGGTCAGGGTGAGGTGCCCGCCGCTGACCTCGCGGGAGGCGGGATCGCCGCACACGCCGCCGGAGTGCCGGGTCACTTCGTAGCCGAGGGCTTCGAGGAGCAGGGCGAGGCCGCCGTTGAGGTGGTAGCAGTAGCCGCCGCGGCCGGCGGCGAAGCGGCGGGCCGACAGCTCGGGGTCGATGCCGGGCGGCCGGCCGAGCTGGATGTCGATGTTGTCGTAGGCGATGCGCTCCAGGTGTGCGCGCTGGAGCGCGAACAGCCCTTCCGCGCTGGGGGCTCCGGGATCGATGACGCCGAGCCGGCGCAGGTAGCCGTCGAATATGTCAGAGATCATCCGGTCGGCGTAGGCGCCGACGGGTGCGGTCCCCGGGAATTCCCTCCGGTGCCTCCGGTGCCTCGCCTCCGGTGCCTCCGGCGGTCACGGGCGGGACCTGCCGAGGGCCGCGACGGCGTCGACCATGTGGTCCCAGAAGAGCCGGGCGTCGAGGGCCACGGCGACCTTCGCGTTGGCCGGGCGGTCCAGGTACCGGTGGAGGTCCACGACGGTGGCCCCGCGCGTGTACCGGCCGTGCAGTTCCACGGTGACGTTCGCCTCCACGCACTCCACGACGGCCGGGTCGATCACGCGGGCCACCGCGACGGGGTCGTGCAGCGGCGGATGGGGCATGTTCCACAGCCGGCTGTAGGTCGATGCGAAGTAGGCCAGCAATCCGGCGCAGATGTCGCCGAGTTCGGTGCCGAGGCCCTCGAAGCGGGCCATGACCTCGGGCGTGGCCAGGGCCTGGTGGGTGACGTTGAGCCCGCACATGGTCACCGGTACTCCGCTGCGGAAGACGATGTCCGCGGCCTCCGGGTCGGTGTGGATGTTGAACTCAGACGCCGGGGTGCGGTTGCCCCGCTCCGTGGAGCCTCCCATCAGCACGATCTCGCGGATGCGGGCGGCGCTGTCGGGGTAGCGGGTCAGCAGCAGGGCGATGTTGGTCAGCGGGGCGGTGGGGACCAGGGTGACCGGCTCCGGGTGTTCCACGAGGATCCGGTGGATGAGTTCCACCGCGTGCTCGGGGACCAGGTCGACCGTGGGTTCGGGGAACTGCGCTCCGTCCAGCCCGGATTCGCCGTGCACGTCGGCCGCGACGGCCAGCCGCTGGAGCAGCGGCCGGTCGCACCCGGCGGCGACGGGCACGTCCGTGATCCCGGCGACGGTGCACACCCGGCGGGCGTTGAGGGAGGTCTTCTCCAGCGTCTGGTTGCCGGCGACCGTGGTGATGGCGAGCAGATCGACCGCCGGGTTCGCCGCCGCCAGCATGATCGCCAGTGCGTCGTCGTGCCCGGGATCGCAGTCGATGATGATCGGGACGGGCACGGGCGACCTCCTCGTCGGACTGCGGACCACCCAGTCTGCCGCCGGAGGGCCGCTCGCGCGGTCGCTACTTGTCGATGTCCCCGACCACGAAGAAGAGCGAGCCCAGGATCGCCACCATGTCCGCGACGAGCTGCCCCGGCAGCAGTACGGCCAGGGCCTGGATGTTGTTGTACGAGGCGCTGCGCAGCTTCAGCCGGTACGGGGTCTTCTCGCCCTTCGAGACGAGGTAGTAGCCGTTGATGCCGAGCGGGTTCTCGGTCCAGGAGTACGTGTGGCCCTCGGGCGCCTTCAGCACCTTGGGCAGCCGCTGGTTGACCGGCCCCGGCGGCAGCTCCGCCATCCGGTCCAGGCAGGCCACGGCCAGGTCGAGCGCGTTGTGGGTCTGCTCCAGCAGGCACTCGAAGCGGGCCAGGCAGTCGCCCTCGGTGCGGGTGACGACCTTGAGCACGTCCTGCAGCTCGCCGTAGGCCAGGTACGGCTCGTCGCGGCGCAGGTCGAAGTCGACGCCGGAGGCGCGGGCGATCGGGCCGGAGACCCCGTACGCGTGCACCGCCTCGGCGGACAGGACCCCGACGCCGCGGGTGCGGGCGCGGAAGATCTCGTTGCCGCGCACCAGGTCGTCGTAGACGTGCATGCGGGTGTTGACGTCGGCGATCGCGGCGCGGGCCCGGCCGAGCCAGCCGGCCGGCAGGTCCTCCTTGAGGCCTCCGACGCGGTTGAACATGTAGTGCATGCGGCCGCCGGAGATCTCCTCCATGACGGCCTGGAGCTCCTCGCGCTCGCGGAACGCGTGGAAGATCGGGGTGATCCCGCCCAGTTCGAGGGGGTACGAGCCGAGGAACATCAGGTGGTTCAGCACCCGGTTCAGCTCGGCGAGCAGGGTCCGCATCCACACGGCCCGCTCGGGGACCTCCATGCCGAGCATCCGCTCGACGGCCATGACCACGCCGAGCTCGTTGGAGAACGCGGACAGCCAGTCGTGGCGGTTCGCGAGCATCACGATCTGCCGGTAGTCGCGGGCCTCGAAGAGTTTCTCGGCGCCGCGGTGCATATAGCCGACCACGGGCTCGGCGCTGACGATCCGCTCGCCGTCCAGGACGAGGCGCAGGCGCAGCACGCCGTGCGTGGAAGGGTGCTGGGGGCCGATGTTGAGCACCATGTCGGTGCTCTCCGCCGCTCCGCCGATGCCGACCGTGGTCTCCGTCATGCGGGCATTGTCTCAGCCCTAGGCTGGAGGGATGGATACGGGGACAGAGGGTGAGACGGGTGGGCCCGTGTGGGTGGGGCTGCCGGGCGGGCTGCTCACTCTGCGGCGGCTGCTGCTGGTGGTCTGGACGACGGGGTTCGCCGTCGTGACCGCCGTGGTACTGGGACTGACGGTCGGCCCGTGGTGGGCGTTCCTCGGGGTGCCGTGGCTCGCCGCCCTGGTCTGGGGCTGGGTGCTGCTCGGCCGGAACTGGCGGTCCTGGCGGTACGCCGAGCGGGCGGACGACCTGCTGATCAGCCGGGGCGTGCTCTGGCGGGAGGAGACCGTGGTCCCGTACGGGCGGATGCAGCTGGTCGAGGTCACCTCGGGCCCGCTGGAGCGGCGCTTCGGGCTGGCCTCCGTACAGCTGCACACGGCGGCGGCGGCCACCGACGCCAAGATCCCGGGCCTGGCGCCGGCCGAGGCGGAGCGGCTGCGCGACCGCCTCACCGCCCTCGGCGAAGCACGGTCGGCGGGCCTGTGACCTCGGGCCCGGCGGGCGAGGACCCGCTGACCGCCACTCCCGCTGCCGCCGCCGAGCCCGCGGCGGGCGGACGGCGGCTGCACCCCTTCACGCCGCTGCGCCGCGCCTGGGTGCCGATCGCCGCGACCGTCGGCGTGATCGCCCAGCAGGGCGACCAGGCCCAGAAGTGGATGGCGGACCTGTCCGTCCTCCTGCGGCTGCTGGCACTGGCCGGCGTCGTCCTCGTCTTCGCCGGGTACGGCTTCCTGAGCTGGTGGTTCACCCACTACGCCGTGACCGACACCGAACTGCGCATCCGCACCGGGCTGCTCTTCCGCCGCACCGCGCACATCCGGCTCGACCGCCTCCAGGCCGTGGACGTCACCCGCCCCCTGCTGGCCCGGCTGACCGGCGTCGCCAGCCTGCGCCTCGACGTCATCGGCACCGACGACAAGGACCAGCTGTCCTTCCTCGGCGAGCAGGACGCCGTCGCCCTGCGCGCCGAACTCCTCGCCCGCGCGGCGGGCTTCGCCCCCGAGGAGGCGGTGCGCCTGGGCGAGGCCCCCGACCGGGAGCTGCTGCGCGTCGGCCCGCGCGAGCTCGCCGTGTCGCTGCTGCTCAGCCTCGGCGTCCTGGCGGCGCTCGCGGCCGGGGTCGTCGGGCCGGTGGCCGTGTGGTGGTTCAGCTCCAGCCCGTGGGCGGCCGTCGTCGCCCTGCTCCCGCTGCTCGGCGCGCTCTGGGCGGCCACCGCGGGCCGCTTCCTCGCGGAGTACGACTGGCGGGTCGCGCAGTCCCCGGACGGGCTGCGTCTGGACCACGGCATGCTGGACCGGGCCCACGAGACCGTGCCGCCGGGGCGCGTGCAGACCGTACGGATCGTGGAGCCGCTGCTGTGGCGGCGGCGCGACCGGGTCCGCGTGGAACTGGCCGTGGCGGGCTCGAAGAACGAGGTCCTGGTCCCGGTGGCCTCGCGGGCCGCCGCGTACGCCGTGATCGCCCGGGTGCTGCCCGGGGTGGACCTGGCGTCCCTGTCCTTCTCCGGCTCCCCGCGGGCCGGTTCGCGCTGGGTGGTCCCGGTGTGGTGGAAGGGCTACGCGCTGGCCGTCTCCCCGGAGGTGTTCGCCGCCCGGCACGGCCGCCTGTGCCGCCGTACGGAGATCGTCCCGCACGCCAAGGTGCAGAGCGTCCGCCTCACGCAGGGCCCGTGGGCCCGCGCCCGCGGTCTGGCCGACGTACACGTGGACACCGGTGCGAACGGCACGGTCACGGCCCGGCTGCGCGCGGCGGACGAGGCCGCCGTCCTGCTGGCCGCCCAGGCGGTGCGGGCCCGCACCTCCCGTGCGTCGGCCCGCCCGGACCGCTGGATGACGGAGCCGGGCGCGTGAGCCCGCACGGCGTTCCCCCCGGGCCGGCAGCCCGGGGGGAACGCCGTGCGGGGTCGGACTACGCCGCTCCGCCGCCGCCCGCGCGGACCAGGCCCGTCTCGTACGCCAGGACCACCACCTGGACCCGGTCGCGCAGCCCCAGCTTCGTCAGGATGCGGCCCACGTGCGTCTTCACGGTCGCCTCCGAGAGGACCAGCCGGGCCGCGATCTCCCCGTTCGACAGCCCCTGGGCCACCAGCAGCATGACCTCGCGCTCGCGCTCCGTCAGCCGCTCGATGTCCTTGTTCTGCGGCTCCTGCGTGGTCGTCGGCAGCATCGGCGCGAAGCGGTCCAGCAGCCGACGCGTCGTGGACGGGGCGACCACCGCGTCCCCGCTGTGCACCGAGCGGATGGCCCCCAGCAGTTCGGCCGGCGGGACGTCCTTCAGCATGAAGCCGCTCGCACCGGCCTTCAGGCCGGAGAAGGCGTACTCGTCCAGGTCGAAGGTGGTCAGGATGATGACCTTCGGGTGCTCGTCCGGCTCGCAGATCCGCCGCGTCGCCTCGACACCGTCCAGCCTCGGCATGCGGACGTCCATCAGCACCACGTCCACCTTCGTGGCCCGCAGCACCTCCAGCGCCTCCAGGCCATCGCCCGCCTCGGCGACGACCTCCATGTCCGGCTGGGCGGCGAGCACCATCCGGAAGCCGGTGCGCAGCAGCACCTGGTCGTCGACCAGCATCACTCGGATGGACATCAGTTACCTCGTCCTCGTCATCTCTTCTTCAGGGGAAGCAGTGCGCTGATCCGGAAGCCGCCGCCGGGACGCGGGCCCGCGTCCAGGGTTCCGCCGACCATACCGATCCGCTCGCGCATGCCGATCAGTCCGTGCCCGGCGCCGTCCGCGCCGCCGTCCTCGTACAGCTCGTGGGCCGCGCCCCGGCCGTCGTCCTCGACCAGCAGGCCGAGTCCGTCGTCGAAGTAGACCAGCCGGACGCTGGCCCTCGCCTCGGGGCCGCCGTGTTTGCGGGTGTTGGTCAGCGCCTCCTGCACGATCCGGTACGCCGTCAGCTCGACGCCGCTGGGCAGCCGCCGCGGCGCGCCCTCGACCTCGAAGTCCACCGCGAGCCCGGCCGCCCGTACCTGCTCGACCAGGACCTCGATCTGTTCGACGTCGGGCTGCGGCACGTAGTCCTCGGACTCCTGCGGCTCGCCGGTGCGCAGGACGCCCAGCAGCCGGCGCATCTCGGCGAGGGCCTGGCGGCCGGTGCCGGAGATGGTCTGGAGGGCCTCCTTGGCCTGCTCGGGGGCCACGTCCATGACGTACGCCGCCCCGTCCGCCTGGACCACCATCACCGAGACGTTGTGCGCGACGACGTCGTGCAGCTCGCGGGCGATCCTGGCGCGCTCGCCGGCCACGGCCACCTTGGCCTGGGCCTCGCGCTCCTTCTCCAGCCGCTGGTTCCGCTCGATCAGCTGGGCGTAGTAGGCCCTGCGGGTGCGCAGGGAGTCGCCCAGCACCCAGGCCAGCACGAAGGGGATGATCATGAAGACGGCGAAGAGGACGTTGTCGACGTCGTTGCTGCCCTTGTCCACGCCGAAGCGCACGAAGTACAGCGGCGCGGCGGCCAGCCCCCAGCCCAGCGCGGTGCGGGAGACCCAGCGCGGGACCTCGCTCGCGGCGACCGTGAAGAGGATCACGAACATCGCGAGGTCGTAGACCCCGGCGACGATCCCCATGAGCAATTGGAAGACGCCCGCCCCGAGGGTGAGCCAGAACATGGCCTGCGTCCACTTGCGCCGCAGGGCCACGGCCGCGCTCAGCGCGATCACCACGGGGACGGCGGCGACCTTCAGGGGCTTGCCGATGTCGGGCTCACCCACGACGTTCAGCATCGAGACCCCGAAGAAGAGGACAGCCCAGAAGCTGTCGACGCCCGTCGGGTGTCTGCGGAGGAAGTCGTAGAGGCGTTGCACGTAACCCAGAGTAGGGAACGGTGATAGGTGCTGGAGTCAACCAGAGGTTCGAACCTGGCAACAGGGGCGTACTCCGCAAGGTGGAGGGTGAACCTAACCTTTGTGGGGTGAGCACCCAGGTGGGACATACGACTCCGGTCCGGTGGCGCGACGCGATGGACGCCGCCCTGTACGGGCCCGGCGGCTTCTACGTGCGCCCGGGCGGGCCCGGGCCCGCCGGACACTTCCGCACCTCGGTGCACGCCTCCGCGCTGTACGCGGGAGCCGTGGCCCGGCTGCTGCGGTGGGTGGACGCGGAGCTCGGGCACCCGCGGGGGCTGGACCTGGTCGACGTGGGGGCCGGGCGCGGGGAGCTGCTGGCCGGGGTGCTGGCCGCGCTGGACCCGGAGACGGCCGCGCGGGTGGTCCCGTACGCCGTGGAGCGCGCGGAGCGGCCCGCCGGGCTCGACCCGCGGATCCGCTGGGTCGCGGCCCCACCCGAACGGACGACGGGGCTGCTCTTCGCCAACGAGTGGCTGGACAACGTGCCGCTGGAGATCGCGGAGGACGGGCGCTACGTCCTGGTCGCCCCGGACGGTACGGAGAGCCCCGGCGGGCCGCTGGACGGCGTGGACCGGGCCTGGCTGGAGCGGTGGTGGCCCGGCGGCGGTGCGGAGGCCGGCGGCGCGGAGATCGGCGGCGCGGAGGCCGGCGGCGCGGAGATCGGTCGGGCGGAGATCGGTCGGGCGGAGATCGGTCGGGCGGAGATCGGTCGGGCGGAGATCGGTCGGGCGGAGATCGGTCGGGCGGAGATCGGCCGGGCGCGCGACGAGGCCTGGGCGGCGGCCGTGGCGAGTCTGGAGCGGGGGCTGGCGGTGGCGGTGGACTACGCCCACACCCGCGACGCGAGGCCGCCGTACGGCACGCTGACGGGTTTCCGCGCGGGCCGGGAGGTCCCGCCCGTCCCGGACGGCAGCTGCGACGTCACCGCGCACGTGGCGCTGGACTCCTGTGCGGGCCCGGACTCGGTCCTGCTGACCCAGCGCGAGGCGCTCACCGCCCTCGGCGTCTCGGGCGCCCGGCCCCCGCTGGCCTTGGCCTCGGCGGATCCGGCGGCCTACGTCCGGGCCCTGGCCTCGGCCGGCGAGGCGGCCGAGCTCACGTCCCGCTCCGGCCTGGGCGCCTTCGGCTGGCTGGTCCAGCCGGTCGGCATCCCGCCGTGGCCGGGGGGCGGGGACGGCGGGAGCTGACACCCGCCCGGAGGCGAGTGCACCCGCTAGAGCCGCTTCGCGCTGCGCAGGGTCGTCGCGTAGTAGCCGTTGCCGTCGAGGCGAGAGGTACCGCCCTTGTCGCCGATGGTCGGGCCGTTGGCCTCCTCCCGGCTGGAGATGAAGATCTTGTGCCCGTCGGTGTCCGTGCCCAGGTAGATGCCCGTGTGGTCGAGGCGGTCCTTGGTACGCGCGTCGAGCTTGAAGAACAGCAGGTCGCCCGGCTGGATCACGTCGATCGAGACGGGCCGGTCCTGCGCGCCGACGCCCTTGAGGGGGAGGACGTCCGCGCCCAGGGCGGAGCGGGCCATGCCGTTCGCGGTCCGCGGCAGGCCGGAGCCGGGCTTGTCGTCGGACAGGAGCGGGTAGCGGGCCCGGTAGCCGAAGACGGTGCGGACGAAGCCGGAGCAGTCCATGGACCGGTACCGGGCCGTCTGGGGCTGCTTCTTGGTTCCGTCGCGGAAGACGTACGGCGTGCCGAGGTAGTCGTAGAAGTCCGACTGCTCCAGACGCAGGTCGTTTCCGGCGGAGCCGGTGGGGTTGAGGGGGCCGAAGGAGGCGTCACCCGCGTACGAGGTGCCCTGCGCGTCCTTCTTCACCGGGGCCTGGTCGCCGTACTGGAAGGCCATCGCGAAGACGTCGTCCTCCTGGCTCCCGAAGTACTTCTTGAACCACTCCTTGAACCACTGCTCGTTCTCCGCGCCCGGCTTCCACGGCTCCGGCATGAGGCGGACCCAGTTCTCGGTCACGACCCGGGTCGTGGTGTTGGCCGGCTCGGTGAAGGTGCGGCTCGGCCCGGTGAGGGTGGCCGTGCGGGCGCCGTCGGTGAAGGTGGCCAGCACCTGCCCGGTGCCGTCGCGCATCACCGACCGGTCGGGGCTCCGGAGCCGTTCCCACTTCTGGGCGCCGGCCTCGTTCGCGCCGGCGCCGGCCGCGATGTCCTTGTCGACGACGACCTGGACGGCGGGCGCCTTGGCCTGCTCCTGCGCGCGCAGCGCGTACGTGAGGTAGGCGCTGCCGGCCAGCAGCGCGAGCACGGTGGCCGCGTGCAGTGCGGAACGTGTGCGGCTCTTCGACTTGGCGGTCATGCGGGGGGCTCCGGAGCGGTTGGGGACGGGCGCGGTTGCGGGTGCGGGTTCTTGGGGGCTACGCGGCCGGCATGACGCCGAGCAGGATGCCGGCGGTGAGCACGACGTACGTCATGAGAGTGGCGCTGCCGGTGGCGAGCAGGGTGGCCCCCTTCGGCTGGCGGACCAGCTGGTAGCCGATCAGGCCCGGCACGATGAAGCCGAGGGTCTGGTTCGTGTAGAGGAGCGGGAACTCCATCTGGAGCACGATCACCACGGTGGCCTGGATCAGGACGCCGATGAGCACGACCGCCGCGAACAGCCGCTTGCCGTAGAGGATCACGAATCGCTGCACGACCAGCGTCAGCACGTACGTCGTGACCGTCACGCCGACCACGAGGGCGGCTCGCTGGAGGTCCTCCAGGAGGGTCAGCGCCAGCCAGCCGGGGGTGATCATTCCGCCGGGGGAGAGGTTGGTCGTGAGGTAGCAGACGAGCGAGAACAGCAGACCCAGGGCAATGCCGATCGCGGCGATCTCGGGGGTGAGGACGGCGGGGATCAACGGGTTTCTCCTGGCTTCTGCCCTTGCCCCTGCGGGGGGCTCGGGTGGATCTGCTGCGGCTGCGGCTGCGGCTGCGGCTGCGGCCAGGCCGGTACGGGCGTGGCGGCGCGGATGCCGTACGGGTCGGGGGCGCGGACGTCCGGCGCGGCTGCCCGCGGCGCCTGCGCATAGCCGCCGGACCCCTGCGGGGCCGGAGCGCGGGGCACGTGCCCGTTCGGGCCCGGCGCATACGGGTCCCCGCCGTTCGCGACACTGCCGTTCGGGCCCTGCGCGTGCGGGAGCCGGTCGTTCGGGGCCTGCGCGTACGGGTCCCGGCCGTTCGGGACCTGGGCAGACGGGACCCCGCCGTTCGGGCTCTGCGCGTGCGGGACGTGGCCGTTCGGGTTCTGGCTGTACGGGCCTTGCGCGTACGGGTCCCGGCCGTTCGGGACCTGGGCAGACGGGACCCCGCCGTTCGGGCTCTGCGCGTGCGGGACGTGGCCGTATGGGACCTGCGCGTGTGGGAGCCGGTCGTTCGGGGCCTGGGCGTACGGGTCCCGGCCGTGCGGGGCGTCTGCGTATGGGTCGAAGGGGCGGGCGAACTGCCCCGCCGGCTCCTCCTGCCGGACCTGGTCCCGGTCCTCGGAGTCGTCCGCCTCGTCCACCGGCAGGTCCGCGAGGTGCTCCAGCAGCACCTCGCCCTGCCCGTGGATGTTGCCGATGGCGACGAGCGAGGAGCTGGGGCCGAGGTGCCCCAGCAGCTCCTGCATGAACTCCTCGCCGTCGCGGTGGTCGCCGCCCAGGTCGACGGCGCGGCCCTGCCACTCGGCCGGGATCGCGTCGATGGCGCTCTTGGCGGGGTGGCCGATCACGAAGACCTTGTCCGGCCGCAGTTCCGGGACGATCGCGCCCATCTGGCCGTTGCGCTCGACGCGGTCGGGCCGGCAGTTGATCACCACGCTCAGGGGGCGGTCCACCGCACCCAGGTCCAGCAGCTGGTTGATGTTCATCAGGGTGGACTCGGGGTCGTTCGCCGCGAAGACGTTGGCGAACCGCAGCCGCTTCCCGCCGGGGGCCAGGTACCGCTCGACCGAGAGCACACCCGGGTCCGGCGGGGCCTCGTACATACCCCGCAGGGCGGTGTCCCGGTCGACGCCGAGGAGTTCGGCGACGAGGAGCGCGATGGCGACGTTCTCCTTGAAGGTGAACCAGCTGAAGCCGCGCAGCTCCTCGTCGCTGACCGTGTCGGGGTCGGCGTAGAGGAGCCGGCAGTCGCGGGCGTCGGCCTCCTCCTGGAGGACGTCGAAGCGTTCCTTCTCGGCGGTGACGCAGATCCCGCCGTACGGCATCGACCGGGACAGGGAGCGCGCGATGTCGTCGAGGGTCGGGCCCATCTCGGCGACGTGGTCCTCGCGGACGTTGCACAGGACGCCGATGGTCGACTGGATCAGCTTGGACTGGTTGATCTCCTGGAGCGCCGGCATCACCGCCATGCACTCCATGACGAGCGCGTCCGGACGGTAGGCGGAGGCGCGCCGCACGATGCCGATCTGCTCCACGACGTTGGCGATGCCGAACTTGCGGTAGACGGGTTCCTCGGTGGCGTCCGGGTGGATGAACCGGGCCGCCGTGCCGGTGGTCTTGGCGACCGTGGTCAGACCGCCGCCGCGCAGCGCCCCCGCGCACAGCCGGGTGATGGAGCTCTTGCCGCGGATGCCGTTGACCAGTACCCGGTTGGGTATGCGGTGCAGGCTGGCGAAGTGCCGCCGCTGCTCCACGATGCCCGCGACGAGCATGATCGCGCAGCAGACGAGCAGTACGCAGTAGAGGAAGAGCACGGGGGATCAGTTCCTTCCGGCCGGGGCGGACGCGTGTCCGCCGGCCTGCTTGCGCTGCTGCTGTCGCTGCTGGAGCTGCTGGCGGATGATCTCCAGGCTGCGCGTCACGGCGCCCACCTCGTCGTGGTGGCGCGGGTACAGCACCGTGCGCCGGTCGCCGTCGGCGAGGGCCTCGGCGCGCCGGGCGAGTTCGCGCAGCGGGGCGACCACGATGATCTGGAGCCAGCCCAGGCAGGCCGCGCCGACCGCGAAGCCGAGCAGGCCGGCGAGGACGGTGCGGTTCTGCAGGCTGTACTCCTGGATGGCCAGGCCCTTGGCGGACTGCCAGCTGACCACGGTCCAGTCCATGGGCTTGGCGGCACCGCCGCCCACGAACGGCGCGGCGGCCGCGATGACGTGGTCGCCGCCGCTGCGGTAGAGGATGCTGCCGGGCCGCGGGGACATGCCGACCTTGAGGGCGGAGCCCTCGACGAGGGCGTCGAGCCGCTCGTCGTCGAGCTTCTCGAAGGCGCGGTAGCCGCGGTTGGAGGCGATGATCCGGTGCTGGGAGTCGACCACCCGTATCTCCCCCAGACCCGGCCGCCTGAGCAGCGAGTTGAGGAAGTCGATGCGGAACTCGCCGACGACCGCCGCGCCGCCCTGGCCAGGGATCTGGGCGGTCGCGACGATGACGGGCTCCTTGCCGCCGTCGTGGAGGGCGATCGGCTCCTCACGGGGTCCCTTGCCACCCGTGGCCTGCGGTGCGCCGCCCGCCCGGGCGAGGATGCTGCCGGTGCCGTCGAGCACGTACAGGGACGCGTAGCGCAGGTGTTCCCGGGCGGTGTGCTCCAGGATGTCTGTCATGTGCTGCGGGGTCGTGTCGTCGCCCACCAGCGAGGCGACGGACAGCAGGTCGGCCTGGCCCTCGTTGAGGGCGCGCCGGATCCGGTCGTTGAGGGTGTCGGTGCGCTCCCGCTGGTCGCTGACCAGCTGCTGCGGTACGACGACGTCCTCGCCGGCCCGGTTGACCAGCAGGCCCAGCGGCACGCACCAGGCCAGGAGCAGGACCCCGCACAGGGCGAGGAGCACACGGGCGCCCGTGCGGCGCTTTCGCCTGCCGCGCGGGACGTGTGCCGGGGCCGCGTCGCTGCGCAGCTGGCCGCGCAAGCGCTCCAGGGCGGTCCCGATCCGGGCCGCCTCCGCCCCGCGGGGGAGGGACACCGGGCGGGTCAGGTCGCCGCGGGCCAGTCGTCGGCTCTCCAGGAACAGGGTGATCAGCGGGCGCTGCACGGTGCCGACGAGCAGGGCGACGACCAGGGCGCCGACCAGCAGCAGGGCTCCGGCCAGGATCAGTCCGGCGAAGGCGTCGGAGGTGCGAGCGGGGTTCTGCGCGACGTTGACCATGGCGACGACGGTCAGCTCCAGGCTGGTGGCGCTGGTGCCGACGCCCGGTTCGGGGCCGGCGAGGCGCGCGTAGCCCGCGGCTGCGCGTTCACCGCCCCATTCGCCTCCCATCAGGCTGCCGCTGACCCCGAGGAAGCCGCCGGAGCCGGGCTCCTTCGCGGTCAAGGGGTTGGCCTTGGCCCGTTTGGCCGCGGTCCTGGCGAAGGAGGCGAGCTGCTTGGTGTCGCGTTTGACGTCGGCGCGCTGGAGGTCGGTGAGGACCATCTCGGGCTCGGGGATGCCGTCGTTGCTGAGCACCGTGCCGTCGGATCCGACGACGGCGATGGACCGGAAGTTGCCGAGGCTGATGCCGGGGAAGCGCAGGCTGCTGGAGGCGACCAGCAGCTGCTGCGGCTGGTCCTTCCAGGACAGCAGCGAGAGGGTGAGCAGCCGGGTCTCGCCGTTGGCCAGTTTGACCATGCGGGGGGCCAGCCCGCCCTCGCCGGAGAGCCGGGTGCGGTCGATCGCGGTCAGGGGGAGGTTCTCGCCGCGGGCGGCCAGCAGCCGGCCCGAGCTGATCTCGACGACCGCGGTGCCGCGCCACTTCTGGTAGACGCTGCCGATCTTGTCGAGCACGGCGTCGGGGGCGACGGGCTTCCCGGTGGAGAACAGGGTCGCGGCCCGGTCGAGGTCGGTGACGCTCTCGTCCAGCGAGGCGCGCAGGGCGATCGCGCCGTCCTCGGCGAAGTGCTGCTGCGAGGTGAGCACGGCCGCGGGCAGCCGGTCCTCGTGGACGCTGCCCAGGCTCAGCGCGGTGAACCCCGCAAGGGCGAGCAGCAGCACCGACAGCACGGAGATCGGCGGTCTGATGCCGCCGAGCAGTGACATGTCGGCCCTGCGGCCGGCCTTGCGCCGCCGCTGGTTGCGGGATGCGGCCACGGAGCGGGGTCCTTCCTGGACTGGACGGGAGAGCGGGAGGTCTTGCGTGCGCGGGCTGGTGCGCGGGGCGGGGTCACCCGGGCAGTCCCCGCAGGGGTCGCAGTCCGTCCTTGCCGGCGCCGCGGTTGAGCATGGTGCCCTGGGTGCGCTCGAAGGCCAGGCGGTAGCGGGCGCGCTGCTCCGGGAGCAGGTCCTTGTCGTTCCGGAGGGCCTCGACGACATCGACCAGGCGGTGGTCTCGTACCGGCTGGGCGTTCGTGCCGGGCAGGTCCGCCCCCGGGGTGCTCTCGGGGTCCGGCGGGATGTCGGTGAAGGTGGGCACGAAGCGGGCCCGGACGTCCCACGTGCCGTTCTTCTCGCTGAACTCGAACCAGCCGATGGCGCCCTCCTCGGTCAGACCGCTGGGCACGTCGTGGCGGGCGAGCTGGTTGCCGAGGCCGTAGGCGACCCAGGTGCCGTCGACCTTCTCCATCGGCTGCACGACGTGGGCGTGGTGGCCGATGACCAGGTTGATCCCGGTCTCCTTGGCGATCCGGCGGGCCAGTTCCAGCTGCGGGTTGCTCGGGTTCGGCTGGTGCTCGCGGCCCCAGTGGACGGAGAGGATGACCACCTCGGCGCCGGCCGCGCGGGCCTTCTTCTCGGCCGCGGCGATGGCCTTGAAGTTGATGAGGTTGGCCAGCCAGGGCTTGTCCTTGGGGACCTCGCGCCCGTTGAAGCCGAAGGCGAAGGAAATCTGGGCGACCTTGACGCCCTTGACGTCCAGGACCAGGGGCTTGTCGGCCTCCTCCGCGCTACGGGCGGAGCCGGTGTGCTTGAGGCCTTCCCGGTCCAGGGTGTCCAGGGTGCGGAACACGCCCTCCGGGCCGTGGTCGAGGGTGTGGTTCGAGGCCGTCGAGCAGGTGTCGTACCCGACGTTCTTGATCGTCTTCGCGATCTGCGGCGGGACGAGGAAGTCGGGGTAGGTCTGGAAGGGGCCGTTCGGCCGGCCCAGGACCGGCTCCATGTGGCAGATGCCGAGATCGGCCTTGCTGATGACCGGTTTGACCCCCGCCATGATCCGGTCGAAGTCGTACCCCGTGTGCCCGGCCGCCTTGGCGTCCCGGGCGGCCTGGTCGGTGAGCTGGGGATGGATGAGGATGTCGCCCGCGGCGGCCACGGTGAAGGAGCGGCCCGCACCCTTGGCGCTTGCGTCCGCCGCGTCGCCCGGCGCCGCCCCGGGCTTCTCCTGCGCGCCGCCGAGCAGACCGCACCCCGCGAGCGAGAGGCTCAGCGGGAGGACGAGGAGCGCGGCGCGGGTCAGGGCGGAGACCGGGCGGGTAGGGGCGGTTTTCACTCAGCTATTTTCAGCCAGTGAGGACTGTGAAGTTTACGAGGGGCATAACGATTGGTGTGATCATTTGCGGTGTGGCCATGTCGCTGGTGGTTTATGTCGCCTTTGATCCAGTCAATTCGGTCGAAAAGGCAGCCGTTCCCTCTCCGTCGCCTGTGGCGGAGGACATGGATCTGCTCGGCCGGGCCACCCGATTCGCCGCGGAATTCGGCGTGACGGGCGGCTATCGCGCGCCCACGCAGGTCGAGAAGGCGATCATTGTCGAGGGTGTTTCATCCCTTTTCGAGGGGGATGTCGACGGAGCGCGCACTCGGCTGGCCGAGGTGGACTACAAGCTCGACACCTTCACCGACACGCCGGGCGGCCGCCGCTTCGCGGAGGTCTCCGACGCGGCGGGCCGCTCCGGATCCGCCAACCGGGGCTGGGGCCGCGTCTACGTCGACCTCGGCGCGCCCCCGCGCTGGTCGGTCCAGGTCCCGCACCCCGTCGCCGACCAGGGCACCGAGCGGCTCGGGGTCAGGGTGCTGCGCGGCGCCCCCGGCGGGGTCATGGTCATGGCGGGGGCCCACCGTACGGCGGGGGCGGGCACGGACCCCGGCGCTGCCGGGGCGGGTGACGACGCGGACGGCGGGGGCGAGGGGAACCCGGCCGACATGGCGCACCGCACCGACTCGGTCTTCCACGCCGTGATCGCCGAGCTCACCCGGCGCGGCCTGCCGGGCATCCAGCTGCACGGATTCGCCGACGACTCCGTCCCGGGCACCGACTCCGTCGTCTCCACCGGTGCGGGGAGCCGGGCGGTCGAAGACGCCGAACGGCTCGCCGAGCAGCTGGCCGGCCAGGGCGTCGAGGTGTGCCGGGCGTGGTCCGCCACCTGCAAGCTGTCGGGTCGCACCAACGAGCAGGGCCGGCTCGCCGCCGAGCACGGGACCCGCTTCCTGCACGTGGAACTGAGCAGGACCGTCCGCTCCGGCTCCCGCCGCCTGGACGAGACCGCCCAGGCGATCACGTACGTCACCACGAGGTGGTCGCGGGGCGCTCCGTAGGAGACGGCGGAGGGGCCGGCACCCCGTGTGCGGGATGCCGGCCCCTCCTCTTGGCCGCTGCTTACTGCTGGACCTCGTCGTGGCCCTGGTGGAGGCCGCCGCCGCTGCCCGAGCCGCCCGTCGGCGTCGAGACGACCGGCTTCGCCAGCGGGGCCAGGTCGTGCGCGTAGTGGCCGACCGCGTCCGCGATGACGTCGACGTTGATGTCGAGCGCCTTCTGGTCGATGTTGGTGATGTCGTCACCCTTGCCGTGGTAGTTCACGTCGTAGGCGACGCCCGCCTGGCCGCCGAACTTCGCGGCCTGCTCCGGGGTCTTGATGCCCTCGGCGCCGGTGAAGGTGCCGCCGGACGGGATGCCGACCTCGATGAACGGGCCGTAGTCCGAGCGGCCGGAGAAGTCCGTGCCCTCGTGCGGGATCTTCTTCGAGTCGAGGAAGTCGGTGATCCCCTTCTCCAGCTGGGCGGAGCCGGCCGGGCCGGGGCCCGCGCCGGTGGCGTCCGAGTCGTCGCCGTCGTAGACGAAGTACGCGGAGTTCGGCGAGGCGATCATGTCGAAGTTGAGGTAGAGCTTGATCTGCTTCTTCTGCTCGTCCGTCAGCCCGGCGACGTACGCCTCCGAGCCGAGCAGGCCGAACTCCTCCGCCGACCACCAGGCGAACTTGACCTTGTTCTTGATCTTCGTCTGGCTGCTCGCGAGGCGCTGCGCGACCTGCAGGATGCCGGCCGAGCCGGAGCCGTTGTCGTTGATGCCCGGGCCCGCCGCGACCGAGTCGAGGTGCGCGCCGAGGAAGACGGTGTTGTTCTCGTCGCCGCCGCGGGTCTCCGCGATGACGTTGTACGTCTTGCGGTTCTCGCGCAGCTGCCGGATGTCGAGGGTGACCTCGACCGGGCCGGCCGCGGCCTCGGCGGCGAGCTTCTCGCCGTCCTCCTGGGTGATGCCGCCCGTCGGGACCTTGCCCGCGTTCGGGTCGCCGAGGGTTCCGTTGAGGGCGCCCGCGGTGTTGTTGTAGATGATCGCGCCGACCGCGCCGGCCGCCGCCGCGTTCTGCTGCTTCACCGCGAAGGTGCAGCCGCCGCGCTTGACCAGGGCGATCTTGCCGGTGAAGGTGCCGGAGGCGAAGTCGCCCGGCTCGCAGCCGTTCGTCCCGTCCGCGTCGACCGGGGCGACGGCGACCTGGGCGGTCACGCCGCCCTCCGGGCTGTTCGCCGTGTACGACATCAGGTGGATCGGTACGTCGCGCTGGTTCGCGCCGCCCACCGTCAGCTTCTCCGCGATGGTCTCGACGTACACGAAGTCGAACTCGTTCTTGGTGACCTTGTAGCCGGCCGCCTTCATCACGGCCTCGATGTACTTGGCCGACTGCTCGTGCCCCTTGGAACCGGCCGCACGGTTGCCGTTGTTGTAGTCGGCCAGTGACTGCAGGACCTTGAGGTGGTTGTAGGCGCCCTTGCCGGTCGCCTCCTTGACCAGCTTCCTGGCGAGCGCGTCACCCCGGGCGGCGTCGCTCTGCGGGCTCCCGGTGGCTCCGGCCGGTCCGGCGAGCAGCAGCGGTGAGACGAGGGCCGCTGCGGCCAGGGCGGCGGTTGCTGCGGCTATACGGCGTGAGGGCATGAAGGTCCTTCCACGACAAAGGCGAGCAGGGCGGGCGGATCTGGGCACGGCAAGGCAGGGCGTGGTGGAACAGGGTGAAGCGGAAACGCAGAATCGGTGCGCGTCAGGTGGGGAAACAGTGAGCGCACGTTAGACAGCAAGTGGCCATCATGGCCAGAGTTTTCGCTGTTTTCGGTTCGTGAATTCCGTATATCGGTGACTCTGCGCCGGTGGAAACCGGCCAACCGCACGCCGGTTGCTCCTAGCGGAGGACGCCCTCGATGAAGTCGGATCCGATGCGGGCGACCGCCCCCAGGTCCAACTGGTGCTGGGCGTAGCGGCCTTGCCGTCGCGTGTGCATCAGACCGGCCTTCTTCAGGACGGCCAGATGCCGTGACACCTCCGGCGCGGTGATCCCGTACACGGTCGCCAGCTCGCTCGTCGTGTACGGGGCCCTGGCCAGACTCCGGCACAGCAGCATCCGCATGGGATGGGCCAGTGCCTCCATCCGCCGCTGGAGCAGCTCCACCGAGCCCGGCGCGGAGGCCGGTTCGGGGGTGCCGAGCGGATAGTGCACCACCGGCCGCCAGCCCGGTGCGTGCAGCACCAGCAGATGCGGCCAGCCGAAGTTGGTCGGCACGAGGACCAGGCCGGTGCCTATTCGGGCGTCGGTCGCGCTCGTCGACCCGTTGAGCATCTTGTCGGCGGTGATGGTGGTGCGGCCCTCGTCCACGCTCAGCGCCGCCGAGACCTCCTTGAGCGCGGCCGGCAGCCCCTTGCGGCGCAGTACCTCGGTCTTGTGCCGGGCGTCCGCGCTCTGCCCGGGCTCGATGCGCCGCCACGTCTCGGCGAAGAAGGCCTCGTCGCAGTCCTCCAGGAGCCGGCGCATCCACACCCGTACCGCTGCGGTGTCGTCCAGCAGCCGGAGCGAGAAGTCCAGCTGGCGGGGACCGCGGGCGGCGGCCGTCTCCAGCGCCTTCGCCCGCGCCGCCGGGTCGGTCAGCGGCGAGCCCGGGCCGCCCTCGTTGTAGAGCGCAAGCCAGCAGTGCTCCAGGGCGGCCAGCACGAACTGCTCGTCGTCCAGCCGGTCGAGCACGTCGAGCTCCTCGGCCAGGGTCCCGGCGGGCACCCCGGTTCCGCCGGCGGCCCCGGCGAAGGCCATGAAGAGGTCGGAGAAGGAGCTCCGCCACATGAAATCGGCCTCCAGCAGCCGGTCCGCGAGGCACGGATCGAGCGAGGCGGCGGTGGCGGTGGTCCAGGAGGTGAGCTTCGGGTGGTGTGCGGGTTGGGAGAGCGCGTGCAGGGCCATGCTGAGCTCTGCGAGCGGGGAGGGCGCGAAGGTGATCCGCTCGTTGGGGAGTCCGGCGATGTCGATGGTGACGCTCATCAGGCCATTCTGTCGTCCCGCGCGCGGTGGGGGCGGCGGGGCGGGCCGTCCGCCGCCGCCGTACGAGTGGCCGCGGGCGGCCCGGTGCGGCGGCCGGACGAGTGATCACATGCGGCGCGGAGGCCCTGCCGGGGCCGTCGATTGACGGGGAACGTCAACTGTCGTGCGCGATGCCGCCGACGGGGTGAGGCTTGGGGCATGACCGCAATCGAGCAGTACATGATCGACACCTACCGGGCGTCCCAGCAGGGCGCCCCGATGCCCCCGCCGCCCGGGCGGGACGATGTCGCCGTCCTGCGCTCGCTCCGCTCGTACGAGCAGGCCCGCGCCGTCATGGACGGCAGATCGGGCCGCCACCCCTGGCGCGCGGCCCTGCGCCGGATATTCGTCCGCCCGCGGACGTGCTGACCGCTCGTGCGGCACCCTCCTGGATCTTCAAAGACCCCGGACCACTCGAGCCCTGCCTTGCGTGCGGAAGCCGAGGGCGTGGCGATAGATCTCGGGCATGCGGTAACGCCCGTCGACGTCTCGGGCCAGTGCACCCCACTGCCCCAGGGCTTCGACATCGTCGGCCGTCAGTTCCACGTCCGCCGCGTCGAAGGGCATCTTCACGGAGTCCGAAAAGGTCGACATGCGCCTCAGTAGCGCTCCGAGCAGCGGATTCTCCTGGTTGATCTCCTCCACCTTCGCCCGGCTGCACGCGCTCAGGGCGCGCCGCATGGCCACCGGCGTCAGCAATCTGTCCGGCCATTTCGCATCGCCCACGGACGCGACCGCCGCCTCGCACAGGAAGCGGACGACATCGCGAGCCTGAATCTGTTCGTTGAAGTCCGCGAGGGCGGCCGGAACCCATCGTTCGGCCCACGCCTCGCGGGAGTTCTCGGTCCCGAGCTTCGCGCCCCAGAGGGGGAGGAGTGCCTCGACGATCTCGTCGTAGCCCATGTCGGCGATCGGAAGAGCTGTGGTCGGCGCCATGCTTCGTGCAACTCGTGGCTCTCGATCCAGGCGCCGTTCTTGTGCCGATGGCAGCGCAACGGGTCCGGCCCAGGGGCGGGGTCCTGGAGGTTCAAGGCCTTGGCCAGGCGGCGCAGATTGTGCGTCCGCAGGTCACTGGGTAAGGAGGAAGTGTCCTCGCTGCGCAGAACCCAGCGCAGCACCTCAGCCTTCAACCCGCACTCGGCAGCGTAGAAGAGCAGCAGTCCGCTGACCACGTTCTCCCCCGCCTGCTCAGCGGCCTCCCCCTGCTTGGCGAGTCGCTCGCGGCTCCGGCGTAGCTCGCTCACCCCCACATCCACCATCGCGCCAGGCTACTCGCCGTGAGTGAAGAGGCGGGCAGGTTTCTCAGGACGCTGTTGGCACGTACCGCGAGGAACCTCCCTCAAGCGGCGCCGGGGTTCTTCACCGCCTGGAGGAAGGCCGACCAGGCGGCCGGGGAGAGGGTGAGGTGGTCCTCGCCGGGGTCGGCGCTTCCGGCCACCTTCACGGCCGCGTCCGGGGCGGTCGTCGCGACGTGCACGCAGGCCTCTCCAGTGCCGCAGTAGGACGACTTCTGCCAGCTGAGCTCGGACATGGGGATTTTCCCTTCACAGGGTGCGCAGGATGCTGTGGATGAACTGGCTGCTCTCCTCCCGGCCGAGGGTCATGGCCTCCATACGGTCGAGGAGGAGCCGATATCCGCCCAGTCGAGCCTCGGCATCCACCAATGCCGGACCGTGGGACTGGTCCAGGTGGACTGTGTCGAGCTGGGGCACGGGTCCGTGGGCGTAATAGATCGACTGGCCGGCACCGGGGAATGATCCCGCGTCGAAGGGGATCACCAGGATGCGTACCTGGCTTCGTTGCCCCATCTCCATGAGGTGGGCGAGCTGCCCCTTGACGACGGCGCGTCCGCCGAACTGCATCCGCAGGGCAGCCTCGTGGATGATCGCGGTGTAGGGAATGGGGGCGCTCCGGTAGAGCACGTCCTGCCGCTTGATCCGGTGGGACACCCGGTGCTCGATCTCGGGTGGGGTCAGCTCCGGTACTACCTGTCGGAAGACTTCCCGCGCGTGGTCCGCTGTCTGCAGGAGGCCCGGGACATGAGCCGTGTAGGCGGCACGCAACGCCAACGCGTGGTGCTCAAGTTCGGCCAAGTCGAGGAGGCTGGGAGGCAGGACCTCCCGGTATTGCTCCCACCATCCGTTCGTGCGGTCGGCTGCCATCGCCGCCAGCGCCTCCACGAGCTGATGGTCGCAGACCGAGTAGACGCGTGCCATCGCACGAACGCGGTCAGGACTCACTCCGAACCTGGCCGTCTCCACATTGCTCAGCTGGCCCGAGCTCGTGCCGATCGAGGCCGCGGCCTCGGTGGCAGTCATACCGGCCCGCTCGCGGAGTTTGCGCAGTTCAGCCGCCAGCCGGGCACGACGGGCCGTCGGGGCGGGGCGAGTGACCATGCTTCACTCCTCACTCACACGAGGGAATTCCGGATCGAAGACCTTGGATTCACGCAAAGAATCTTTGGCGCCCTCTAGTCTGGGACGCAGGCCACCTCACCCGGAAGTACCCCGCTCGACGGAGCGGCACGGTCACCGGGCAGCAAGCGCAACGCGACCAACACCCCTCCGTGATCGGAGACTTCCATGCCTGCCACCGTATCTCCGTCGTGGGCCTACAGCCTGCAACTCCCGCAAGATCCCCGCGCCCCCGGCCTCGCCCGCCAGACCCTGCGCTCCGTGCTCCGCACCCACGCGATGAGCGCACTCGTCGAGACGGCCGAGCTGTTGGCCGGGGAGCTGATGGCCAACGCCTACCTCTACTCCGACGGCCCGTACACCCTCCGGCTGCGGGCCATGGGGGCCACGCGGCTGCGTGTCAGCGTCTGGGACAGCAATCCGCACATCCCGCCGCCCTTCGGAGCGGACTCCCCCGGCAGGACACCGCAGTCGGATGCCGAGCGGGGCCGCGGGCTGTTCCTCGTACGGGCGTACGCCGCGAACTGGGGCGGATATCCGCTCGGCGGGACCGGGCTGTACGGGGACGCCGGGGGGAAGCTGCTGTGGGTCGAAGTCCGTGCCTGACCGGGCCGGGGCCGTACACACACGGGGTACGGCCCCTTTTCCGGTCCCCGGGCTACTCGAAATTGGGCGCGTTGCGCTCGTACACCAGTCGCAGTCCGATGAGCGTCAGCCACGGCTCGTGGTCGTCGATCACCGAGGACTCGCCCAGCACCATCGGCGCCAGCCCGCCCGTCGCGATGACGCGGACGTCGTCCGGATCGCCGGTCGGCCCGGCCAGTTCCTTCGCCATCCGGGCCACGACCCCGTCGACCTGGCCCGCGAAGCCGTAGACCACGCCCGCCTGCATCGCCTCGACCGTGGACTTGCCGATCACGTTGCGCGGCCGGGCCAGTTCGATCTTGCGGAGCTGGGCGCCGCGGACACCCAGTGCCTCCATCGAGATCTCTATGCCCGGGGAGATCACCCCGCCCACGTACTCGCCCTTCGCGGACACCGCGTCGAAGGTGGTCGCCGTACCGAGGTCGACCACGATCGCCGGGCCCCCGTAGAGCTCGACCACCGCGACCGCGTTGACGATGCGGTCCGCGCCGACCTCCTTCGGGTTGTCCATGAGGATCGGCACGCCCGTCTTGGTGCCGGGCTCCACGATCACCGCCGGCACGTCGCCGTAGTAGCGGCGGGTGACCTCGCGGAGCTCGTGCAGAACGGCCGGCACCGTAGAGCAGATCGCGATGCCGTGGATGCCGTCGCCCAGCTCGCTGCCGAGCATCGGGTGCATGCCCATCAGGCCCTGCATGAGCACGGCCAGCTCGTCTGCCGTGCGCCGCGGGTCGGTCGAGATGCGCCAGTGCTCGACGATCTCGTCACCGTCGAACAGGCCCAGGACCGTGTGGGTGTTGCCCACGTCGATGGTGAGGAGCACCGGTTACACCGCCTCGCGCAGATCGAGGCCGATGTCCAGGATCGGCGAGGAGTGGGTCAGCCCGCCGACGGCCAGGTAGTCCACGCCGGTCGCCGCGTACGCCCGGGCGGTGTCCAGGGTGAGGCGGCCCGAGGACTCCAGCACCGCGCGCCCGGCGACCAGGGCCACGGCCTCGGCGGTCTGCTCGACGGTGAAGTTGTCGAGCAGGATCAGGTCGGCGCCGGCCTCCAGGACCTCGCCGATCTGCTCCAGGGTGTCGACCTCGACCTCGATCGGGACCTCCGGGAAGGCCTCGCGCACCGCCTTGAAGGCCTGCGCGACGCCGCCCGCGGCCACCACGTGGTTGTCCTTGACCAGCGCGGCGTCCGACAGCGACATCCGGTGGTTGACGCCGCCGCCGCAGCGCACCGCGTACTTCTCCAGCGCGCGCAGGCCCGGCGTGGTCTTGCGGGTGTCGCGGACCTTCGCCCCGGTGCCCTCCAGCACGTCCGCCCAGCGGCGGGTGGCGGTCGCGATGCCGGAGAGCCGGCACAGGATGTTCAGCGCGCTGCGCTCCGCCGTCAGCAGGTCGCGGGTGCGCGAGCGCACCGACAGCAGCAGCTGCCCGGCCTCGACGCTGTCGCCGTCCTCCGCGTGCCGCTCCACCTCGAAGGCCTCCGTGCACACCACGGAGAACACGGCCTCGGCGATCCGCAGACCGGCCACGACGCCGTTCTCGCGCGCGACGAAGTCGGCGATCGCCTCGGCCTCCTCGGGCACCGTGGCGACGGTGGTGACGTCCACGCCGCCGTCCAGGTCCTCGGAGAGCGCCATGTGCGCGATGTCCTCGACCTCGATGGGGTCCAGGCCCGCGTCGACCAGCAGCTGGGCCAGCGCCGGGTCCAGGCCGGTCTCCTCGCCGTCGCCGCAGGCGCAGTCGTCGCCGCAGCCGCCGTCGTTCTGGTCGATCAGGGGAAGTTCGGGGGTGCTCACGGTCACTGCTCCAGGCTCGGGGTGCTCAGGGGGTGCACGGACGGGAAGTCCGCGGAGTCGGTGGGGACGACGACCAGGGCCCGCTTCTCGGTCGCCGAGAGCCGGACGACGAGGTGGCGCCGCCAGTCGGCATCGTCCCGGTCCGGGTGGTCCTCGCGCCAGTGGCAGCCGCGGGTCTCCTCGCGCCGCTGCGCGGCGGCGACCAGGACCCGTGCCACGCACAGCAGGTTGGTGGCCTCCCAGGTGTCCACACCCGGCTCGGCGGTCTTGCCGTGCGCTTCGAGGTCGTTCAGGGCGGTCGCGTACAGCGCTTCGAGGGCCTCGGCCGCCGCGGACAGCGAGTCGGCGGAGCGGAGCACGCCCGCGCCCTGCGTCATGATCCGCTGGATCTCGTGCCGGGCCGCGGCGGGCTGCAGCGGGCCGGTCGCCGGGACCGGGACGACCGGGCCGTTGCCGCCGAAGCGCTGGGCGGCGATGTCGTCGGCGATCCGCTCGGCGAAGACCAGGCCCTCCAGCAGCGAGTTGGAGGCGAGCCGGTTCGCGCCGTGCACACCGGTGCAGGCGACCTCACCGCAGGCGTACAGGCCGCGGACGGTGGTCCGGCCGTGCAGGTCGGTCCGTACGCCGCCGGACGCGTAGTGCGCGGCGGGCGCGACGGGGATCGGCTCGGTCACCGGGTCGATGCCGTGCGAGCGGCAGGCGGCGAGGATCGTCGGGAACCGCTGCTCCCACATCTCGGCGCCGAAGTGCCGGGCGTCCAGGTACATGTGCTGCGCGCCCTGCTCCTGCATGCGGCGCATGATGCCCTTGGCGACGATGTCGCGCGGGGCCAGCTCGGCGAGCTCGTGCTGGCCGAGCATGAAGCGGACGCCGTCCGCGTCGACGAGGTACGCGCCCTCCCCGCGGACCGCCTCCGAGACCAGCGGCTGCTGCCCCTCGGCGTCCGGGCCGAGGAAGAGCACCGTCGGGTGGAACTGCACGAACTCCAGGTCGGAGACCTCGGCGCCGGCGCGCAGCGCGAGCGCCACGCCGTCACCGGTGGACACCGACGGATTGGTGGTGGCCGAGAAGACCTGGCCCATGCCGCCGGTCGCGAGGATCACGGCGGGCGCGTGGACGGCGCCGACTCCGTCGTGCTGGCCCTCGCCCATCACGTGCAGGGTGACACCGGCCGTACGACCCTGCGCGTCCTGCAGCAGGTCCAGCACGAGTGCGTTCTCGACGGTCTCGATGCCCGCGGCCTGGACCGCCTCGACGAGCGCCCGGGAGATCTCGGCGCCGGTGGCGTCGCCGCCCGCGTGCGCGATCCGGCGGCGGTGGTGGCCGCCCTCCCGGGTCAGTTCTATCTCGCCGGTCTCCGCGGAGGTGTCGAAGACCGCACCGGCGGCCATCAACCGCCGTACCGCGTCCGGGCCTTCGGTGACGAGCAGCCGTACGGCCTCCTCGTCGCACAGGCCCGCGCCCGCGACCAGGGTGTCGTCGAGGTGCTGCTCCGGAGTGTCGCCGTCGCCGAGGGCCGCGGCGATGCCGCCCTGGGCCCAGCGGGTGGAGCCGTCGTCGAGCCGGGCCTTGGTGACCACGACGGTACGGCGGCCCGCGGCGGCGCAGCGCAGTGCGGCGGTCAGGCCCGCCACACCGGAACCGACCACCACGACATCGGCGTCGAGGGACCAGCCGGGGGCGGGCGCGTGCAGCCGTATGCCGGTGCCCGCGGCCGTGTCTCCGCCGCCGCTGCCTGCGGGGCCTCTGCCTGGGGTGCTCACGAGTGTGCTCCGAATTCCAATGGGATGTTGTCGATCAGCCGGGTCGCGCCCACCTTCGCGGCGACGGCCAGCACGGCCTGCCCGGTGAAGCCGGGACCGGCCTCGGTGAAGTCCTTCGGGTCCACGAGCGCCAGGTAGTCCAGCACGAGCGGCGGCTCGTGGCGCCCCGCCTCCTCCAGGACGTGCAGCGCGGCGGCCCGTACGCCGTCCGGCAGCCCCCCGCCCGCCGCCGAGACGGCGTGCGCGTCGGCCGAGGCGCGGATCTCGCCCAGCCGGGCCAGGGCGCTGGCCCGCTCGTCACTGGCCGGGGAGGCCTCGGCGCGGGCGCGCAGTGCCGCCTGCGCCGCGAGCCGGTCCTGCCCGGCGAACAGGGCGCGGGACAGGGCCAGGGCGGTGTGCCGCTCGGCGGGGGAGAGGTAGCGGTTGCGGGACGACAGGGCGAGCCCGTCCTCCTCGCGGACGGTCGGGACGCCGACCACCTCCACGGGGAAGTTCAGGTCGGTCACCATCCGCCGGATGAGCGCCAGTTGCTGGGCGTCCTTCTGGCCGAAGAGGGCCAGGTCGGGACGGGTGAGGTGGAGGAGCTTGGCGACGACGGTCAGCATCCCGTCGAAGTGGCCGGGGCGGGTGGCCCCTTCGAGGCGCTCGCCCATCGGCCCGGCGCTGATCCGCACCTGCGGGTCGCCGCCCTGGTAGACCTCGTCGACGGCCGGGGCGAACACCGCGTCGGCGCCCGCCCCTTCGGCGATCCGCAGATCGGCGTCGAGGGTGCGCGGATAGCGGTCGAGGTCCTCGTTCGCCCCGAACTGCAGCGGATTGACGAAGACGGTGACGACGACCTGGCCGCCCGGCCCGACCTGTTCGCGCGCGGTACGGATCAAGGTGGCGTGGCCCTCGTGCAGGGCGCCCATCGTCATCACCACGGCCCGCCGGCCGGCGCGCGGAAGCCCGTGCAGCTCCTCGGCGGTGTGCAGCAGCAGCCGGTTCACCCGTGGCCCCCGTCGGCGTCCGTGTCGGCGAGCACGCCGAGCAGGTCCTCGGCGAGCTCCGGCTTGAGCAGACCGTGGGCGAGGGCCCGGTCGGCGGTGGTGCGGGCCATCGCCAGGTATCCGGCGACCGTGCCGGGCGCGTGCCTGCGCAGTTCCGAGACGTGCGCGGCGACCGTACCGGCGTCCCCGCGGGCCACTGGCCCGGTCAGGGCGGCGTCCCCGGAGCGCAGGGCGTTGTCGAGGGCCGCGCCGAGCAGCGGGCCGAGCATCCGGTCGGGGTGCTCGACCCCGGCCTTGCCCAGCAGCTCCATCGCCTGGGCGACCAGCGTGACCAGGTGGTTCGCGCCGAGGGCGAGGGCCGCGTGGTAGAGCGGACGGTTTTCCTCCGCGATCCACTCGGGCTCCCCGCCCATCTCGATGACCAGGGCTTCGGCGGCGAGCCGCAGCTCCTCGGGAGCGGTGACGCCGAAGGAGCAGCCGGCCAGCCGCTGCACGTCGACCTCGGTGCCGGTGAAGGTCATCGCGGGGTGCAGGGCCAGCGGCAGCGCGCCCGCACGGCGCGCCGGGTCGAGCACGGCCGCCCCGTACCGGCCCGAGGTGTGCACGATGAGCTGGCCGGGGCGGATCGCGCCGGTCTCGGCCAGACCCTCCACGAGGGAGGGCAGCGCGTCGTCGGGCACGGTGAGGAGCACCAGATCGGCCCGCTCCAGCACCTGCGCGGGCGGCACGAGCGGTACGTCGGGCAGCATCCGCGCGGCCCGGCGCACGGACGCGTCGGACACACCGGAGACGGCGACGGGCCGGTGCCCGGCCTGCTGGAGCGCACGGGCCAGCGCCGGACCGACACGGCCGGCTCCGACGACGCCGACGGCGAGCCGGGCAGGACGTGGCTGCTGTGATGGATTCACGCGGGGAGGGCCTTCCGTTCCAGTCCGCGGGGGGTACCGGACGATACGCCGCCATGCTAGCTCCTGGGGCAATTGGCCGGACGGCGACGACGAGGGCGAGGATCGGGCTCCATGAGCGACGACAGTGACCAGACGGAACGTACGAAGCGGCAGGTGGCGGCCTGGCGCGGGGCCGAGCGCAGGCTGTCGCGCAGCCTGCTCGAACCCACGGTGGGGGAGCTGCTCGCCGAGCTCGCCGAAGCCCCGTACGCCATGGACGGACCGGCCGACGTGTACGGCGACGGGGTCGTCGAGGAGCTGGAGCGCCGGGTCGCGGGGCTGCTGGGCACGCAGGACGCGGCGTTCTTCCCCAGCGGGACGATGGCCCAGCAGATCGCGCTGCGCTGCTGGGCGGGCCGGACCGGGAACCCGGTGGTGGCGCTGCACCCGATGAGCCATCCGGAGCGGTGGGAGGGGGACGCGCTGTCCAACGTCTCCGGGCTGCGGGTGGTGCACCCGACGACGGAGCCCCGCCAGCCGACGCCCGCGGAGGTCGCTGAGGTCCGGGAGCCCTTCGGCACGCTGATGCTGGAGCTGCCGCTGCGGGACGCCGGTTTCCTCCTCCCCGGCTGGGAGGAACTGGAGGCACTGGTCGAGGCGGCCCGCGAGCGGGAGGCGGTGGTCCACTTCGACGGCGCCCGCCTGTGGGAGTCCACCGTCCACTTCGGGCGCCCGCTGCCGGAGATCGCGGGGCTCGCGGACTCGGTGTACGTCTCCTTCTACAAGTCGCTCGGCGGCCTGAGCGGGGCCTGCCTGGCCGGGGCGCGGGAGTTCGTGGAGGAGACCCGTGTCTGGCGCCACCGGTACGGCGGCCAGATCTTCCGGCAGTTCCCGCAGGCCCTGTCCGCGCTGGCCGGGCTGGAACGGGAACTGCCCCGGCTGCCGTCGTACGTCGCCCAGGCGCGGATGGTGGCCGGGGCGCTGCGCTCGGCGTTCGCGCAGTCGCCGGTCCCGTGGGCCAGGATCCACCCGGAGGAGCCGCACACGCACCAGTTCCAGGTGTGGCTGCCGTACGAGGCGGACCGCCTGACGGAGGCGGGCCTGCGGCTGGCGGAGGAGACGGGCACGGTCCTCTTCCGCCGGTGGTCTCCCGAGGGGCCGCCGGGTCTCGCGGTGACGGAACTGGAGATCACCGAGCCGGGCCTGTCCTGGACGGAGTCCGACGTGCGGAAGGCCACCGCCGCCTTCGTGGCCCGGCTCTAGCCGCGGCCTCGGTGCGGGCGTACCGCTGCGCGGAGCCGCTCCCCGCCCCGCCCTTTCCCCGTTTCTCCCCCAGCTCCGCTGGGAGGTGGCCCCAGGGCTCTGCCCGGACCCGGTCCTCAAACGCCGGACGGGCTGGAAGATCCAGCCTCGCCGGCGTTTGAGGCGCGGGGTTCGGGGCGGAGCCCCGGTGGGGGAAAGGCTCCGCGCAGCGGCGACCCCGCGCCCCCGGAGGGAAGTGGCGAAACACCGAATTCCGGGAAAGCCATCGGTCCGGGCCGGTGTCGGAGTTACCGTCCCATCGACGGCAATTACCGGCCACCGTTGCCCGGAGGAGACACCATGACCGCTCAGCCCACGTGGCGGAAGTCCTCGTTCTGCAGTGAGGGCGACGCCTGCGTCTACGTCGCCACCGCCCCCGGAGCCCTCGTCAAGGTCGCCGACCGCGTCGACCCCGCGCACCTCGTGCTCGCCACGACCCAGGCCGCCTGGGCCGATTTCATCCGCGCCGTGAAAGAAACCGCCGCGCCGTAATTGCTCACCCTCAGGGGATTTTGTCCGATTAGCGCGTATCTTCGGCCCATGCCCACGCCCTACGGATCCCGCGGCGGCATGGCGTTCAGCGCTGCTGAACTGCACGTGCTCAGGCGTCTCCTCGCCCACGCCCTTCAGTCCTCCCCGGCCCCCCTGGCGGCCGCGGAGGTCCAGGACTGCCTGCGCCTCGCGCAGTCGGTGGACGAAGCGGTCCAGGAGGCGGGCCGGCTCAGAGCGTTCCTCCTCGACGACCTGGCCCGCTACCGGGGCGCCCTGCCCGGCAGCCTCTCCGGCTACCTGGAGCTGCTGCAGGACGCCCTGGCCGCCGGCTACGAACCGGTGCCCGACGACCTCGCCGCCCTGCGCGCGCTCCGCGCCAATCCGGTCGCCGCCGCGCTGCTGGAGCGGGCCCAGGGCGTCGCGGAGCGCTCCGTACGCCGGCGCCTGTCGACGACTCCCGCGCCCCGGACCCGGCTGCTGGCCCTGGCCGGCGGGCGGGAGGAGCCGCCGAAGCCGGCTCCGCAGCCCAAGGAGCCGCCGCGCCCCGAGCGGCCGGTTCCCACCCCCGGCGAGGTGTTCCCGCCGCGCCGCAAGCCCGCGCCGCCCCCGGCGGCCGGGCGGGCCGTCGGGTAGCTACGCTGTGGGCATGGACTACGTCTCCGCGCTCGTGCCCCCCATCGTGATGGCCGCGTTCTTCATCGCTCTCGTCGTGACGATCGTGAAGAGCCAGGGCGGCGCCAACAAGGCCAAGGAAGACGCCGCGGTCGACGCCGTGATCGCCCGGGCCGAGGCCGCGCGCCAGCAGAACTAGCCCTCCGGGCGACGGGAGTGCGGCCCACCGGCCGCACTCCCGATTTTGTCGCGCGTTGCCGAGCGAATAGTCGGGCAATTCCGCACAAGCAGCACTATCGTGCTGTTGTGCCTCGCCCCTTGGGAGAACTCGAAGACGCCGTCATGACGCGGGTGTGGCAGTGGAACCGCCCGGTCACCGTTCGTGAAGTACTGGAAGACCTCCAGCAGGAACGGTCCATCGCGTACACCACGGTCATGACCGTTATGGACAATCTTCATCAGAAGGGCTGGGTCCGCCGGGAAGCCGAAGGCCGCGCCTATCGATATACGGCGGTCTCCACCCGCGCCGCCTACTCGGCCGCACTGATGAACGAAGCCTGGTCGACGAGCGACAACCCCGCGGCCGCCCTCGTCGCCTTCTTCGGCATGATGTCCGCGGAACAGCGGGAAGCACTCCGGGACGCCGTACGGGTCGTCCAGCACGACGACGAGTCCGGCGCCGAAGCCGTGGCCGGAGCCGTGGCCGAACCCTCCGCTGCGCCGGAAGCCGAAGGGGACTCCGACGAGCGCCCGCGGGAGCCGGGGCGATAGCGTCCGCAGCCATGGGAGAGTTTTCCACTGCACATGCAGAAACAGTGACGATCCGCCGTGCCCGCACCGGTGATGTTCCCGCGCTGCGCCGCCTCCTCGACCAGTACGTGCAGCAGCGGATCCTGCTGGACAAAGCCCCGGTCGTCCTTTATGAGGACATCCAGGAGTTCTGGGTCGCGGAACGCGACTCCGACGGTCAGGTGGTCGGCTGCGGCGCCCTCCACGTGATGTGGGAAGACCTCGCCGAAGTGCGTACTCTCGCCGTGGACCGCGACCTGAAGGGCGGCGGCGTCGGCCACATGGTGCTGCAGCAGTTGTTGCGGACCGCCCGCACGCTCGGGGTGAGCCGGGTTTTCTGCCTGACCTTCGAAGTCGAGTTCTTCGCGAAGCACGGGTTCGTCGAGATCGGCGAGACCCCGGTCAAGACCGATGTCTACATGGAGCTCCTGCGTTCCTATGACGAGGGAGTCGCCGAGTTCCTCGGTCTCGAACGAGTGAAGCCGAACACCTTGGGCAACAGTCGGATGCTTCTGCACCTCTGATCGATGGCCTCAGCTTTTCCGTCGATCCGCACACCTGTGGCCTATGTCCGAATCGCGCACGTTTCCCGCCCTGTTGCGGTCCTGAACCTCTCCCCGGGGGTTTGTGTTTTCCAGGCAAAAGCGGTTTCCTTTCCACGTACTGCTTTTCGATGAAAGGAAATCCCGGTGGCACAGAAGGTTCAGGTCCTTCTTGTCGACGACCTCGACGGTGGCGAGGCGGACGAGACGGTGACGTTCGCTCTGGATGGCAAGACCTACGAGATCGACCTCACCACCGCCAACGCTGAAAAGCTCCGCGGTTTGCTCGACCCGTACACCAAGGGCGGCCGCCGCACCGGTGGCCGTGCCAGCGCGGCACGTGCCAAGGGTCGCGCTTCGGCGACGACCGGCAACCCGGACACCGCGGAGATCCGCGCGTGGGCCAAGGAGAACGGTTACAACGTGAACGACCGCGGCCGCGTCCCGGCCGAGATCCGCGAGGCCTACGAGAAGACCAAGGGCTGACGGACCCCCGCCGTACGCCGGCCCAGGCGGGCCCGGTGGCATTCCGTCGCCGCCGCCGCCACCAGGCGTACGAGATCGGGCCCGGCGGTGCCCTTGCCGGGACCGGGTCCGGCGGCCCGCCCGGGACCGGGCAGGGCCGGCAGCAGTGCCTCACACCCCTGCTCGGGGGGTCGCAGCCACACAGCGGCCCCCCGAGGGCTTTCTCGGGGATGCCCCGGGGGAGCCGGGGCGGTGATCCGGCCACCCGCACCCAGGGCGGTCAGGTCCAGGGCGACCCCGCCCCATTCCAGCCAGTCGAGCAGCCCCTCCAGCTCCTCTGCGCTCCCCGCGGCCACCAGGAACCGCATCCGGCGCCCCATGAGCGCCACCGGGCCCGTGGCGACCGGCCTGCGCAGCAGTGCCGTCCCCGCATCGGACGGCAGCTCCAGCACGTCGAACCGGATCCCGGTCGCGAGCCGGCCGGGCGGACCGCCCGTGACGGCCCAGCCGAGCACCCTCTCGTACCAGGAGGCGTACGCGCCCTCCTCGGGCGCGACGCGGGGCAGCGGGACGGTCGGCGCAGCGGTTACGGCCATACCCGGAGCAACTCGCGAAACGCTCCGGGGTTACGGTCGCCGTGACACACCGCACTCACTCGCATGCGGAACGTAAACGTCTGTGGAGGCGGAGTCCCGCATTCGGGACGGAACTGTGTTCGCCCTTAGCTGAGGAGACCGGTGCCGGGGGCGTGGAGTGTCAGTCCTTACGGGTAAGACATTCCTAGTGGATCGGGGCGACACGCTGATTTGACGGGCTCCCGTTCGCCGTCGGCGTACACGCATGACGGGTATCTGCCTGGCCTGCGGGAACATCGTCTCGCACCATCGAGTTGGAGCAGTTGTCGGCTCTTCAAGCCGGTTTTCCCGCTGACGCAGGGGTGAGCCGGGGACGGATGTCGGCAGTTGGAATGAGCTGTCCCGCCCCGCGGGACTAGCATGCGGAAGGACAGGGCGGGGACCGACCCCGAACTGCCCGACCGCTCTGAGGAGCGATAAACGATGTTCGAGAGGTTCACCGACCGCGCGCGGCGGGTTGTCGTCCTGGCTCAGGAAGAAGCCCGGATGCTCAACCACAACTACATCGGCACCGAGCACATCCTCCTGGGCTTGATCCACGAGGGTGAGGGTGTCGCCGCTAAGGCCCTGGAGAGCCTCGGGATTTCGCTCGAGGCTGTTCGCCAGCAGGTTGAGGAGATCATCGGTCAGGGGCAGCAGGCCCCGTCCGGCCACATCCCCTTCACCCCGCGGGCGAAGAAGGTCCTGGAGCTTTCGCTCCGAGAGGCCCTCCAGCTCGGCCACAACTACATCGGCACCGAGCACATCCTGCTCGGCCTGATCCGCGAGGGCGAGGGCGTCGCCGCCCAGGTCCTCGTGAAGCTGGGCGCCGATCTCAACCGAGTCCGGCAGCAGGTCATCCAGCTGCTCTCCGGCTACACCGGTGGAGGCAAGGAGTCGGCCACGGCAGGCGGCCCGGCCGAGGGCACGCCCTCGACCTCGCTCGTCCTCGACCAGTTCGGCCGCAACCTCACCCAGGCGGCCCGCGAATCCAAGCTCGACCCGGTCATCGGGCGCGAGAAGGAGATCGAGCGGGTCATGCAGGTGCTGTCCCGCCGTACGAAGAACAACCCGGTCCTCATCGGCGAGCCCGGCGTCGGCAAGACCGCCGTCGTCGAGGGCCTGGCCCAGGCGATCGTCAAGGGTGAGGTTCCCGAGACGCTGAAGGACAAGCACCTCTACACGCTTGACCTCGGCGCCCTGGTCGCGGGTTCCCGCTACCGCGGTGACTTCGAGGAGCGCCTGAAGAAGGTGCTCAAGGAGATCCGCACCCGCGGCGACATCATCCTGTTCATCGACGAGCTCCACACCCTCGTGGGTGCGGGCGCCGCCGAGGGCGCGATCGACGCCGCCAGCATCCTCAAGCCCATGCTGGCCCGTGGTGAGCTCCAGACCATCGGTGCCACGACGCTGGACGAGTACCGCAAGCACCTCGAGAAGGACGCGGCCCTCGAGCGCCGCTTCCAGCCGATCCAGGTGGCGGAGCCTTCCCTCCCCCACACGATCGAGATCCTCAAGGGCCTGCGCGACCGCTACGAGGCCCACCACCGCGTCTCCATCACGGACGAGGCCCTCGTCCAGGCGGCGACGCTGGCGGACCGGTACATCTCGGACCGCTTCCTCCCGGACAAGGCGATCGACCTGATCGACGAGGCCGGCTCCCGGATGCGCATCCGCCGGATGACCGCGCCGCCGGACCTCCGCGAGTTCGACGAGAAGATCGCGGCCGTGCGCCGCGACAAGGAGTCGGCCATCGACTCCCAGGATTTCGAGAAGGCGGCTTCTCTCCGTGACAAGGAGAAGCAGCTGCTGGCGGGGAAGACCAAGCGCGAGAAGGAATGGAAGGCCGGCGACATGGACGTCGTCGCCGAGGTCGACGGCGAGCTCATCGCCGAGGTCCTCGCGACCGCGACCGGCATTCCCGTCTTCAAGCTCACCGAGGAGGAGTCCTCGCGACTGCTCCGCATGGAGGACGAGCTCCACCGTCGGGTCATCGGCCAGAAGGACGCCATCAAGGCGCTCTCCCAGGCGATCCGCCGTACCCGTGCGGGTCTGAAGGACCCGAAGCGCCCGGGTGGCTCGTTCATCTTCGCCGGCCCGTCCGGTGTCGGTAAGACCGAGCTCTCGAAGACGCTCGCCGAATTCCTCTTCGGTGACGAGGACGCGCTGATCTCCCTCGACATGTCGGAGTTCAGCGAGAAGCACACGGTTTCCCGTCTCTTCGGTTCGCCCCCCGGCTACGTGGGCTACGAAGAGGGCGGCCAGCTCACCGAGAAGGTGCGCCGGAAGCCGTTCTCCGTCGTCCTCTTCGACGAGGTCGAGAAGGCCCACCCGGATATCTTCAATTCCCTTCTCCAGATCCTGGAAGACGGTCGCCTGACCGACTCCCAGGGCCGGGTCGTGGACTTCAAGAACACGGTCATCATCATGACGACCAACCTGGGTACCCGGGACATCTCGAAGGGCTTCAACCTGGGCTTCGCGGCGCAGGGAGACACCAAGACCGGTTACGAGCGGATGAAGGCGAAGGTCAACGAAGAGCTCAAGCAGCACTTCCGGCCCGAGTTCCTCAACCGCGTCGACGACACGGTCGTCTTCCACCAGCTCACCGAGGAAGACATCATCCAGATCGTCGACCTGATGATCGCGAAGGTCGACGAGCGCCTGAAGGACCGCGACATGGGCATCGAGCTGAGCGGCGACGCGAAGCTCCTGCTCGCCAAGCGCGGCTACGACCCGATCCTGGGTGCCCGGCCGCTGCGCCGGACCATCCAGCGCGAGATCGAGGACATCCTGTCGGAGAAGATCCTCTTCGGCGAGCTGCGTCCCGGTCACATCGTGGTCGTCGGCAAGGAGGGTGAGGGCGAGGAAGCCAAGTTCACCTTCCGCGGCGAGGAGAAGTCGGCCCTGCCGGACCTCCCCCCGATCGAGGCCACGGGCTCCGGCCCGGACCTGTCGAAGGGCGCGTAGGCGCGACTGAGCACCAAAGGGGCGGCCCCGGGACTGAGAAGTCCCGGGGCCGCCCCTTTTCCGGTTCATCGGGTCACTGCTCGTACACCGTGGTGAAGGGTTCCGTTCCAGGTCGGCGTCGGGGAACCGCTGCGCCAGCCGCTCCTCCAGCCCCGGCGGCAGCATGTCGTCCCCGTACAGCCGCAGCGTCCGCAGCGACGGCAGCCGGACGTGCTCGACGAGGCCCTCCAGCACCTCGTCCGGTACGGCGAGCTCCTCCAGCCGTTCGAGCCGGGACAGCTCCTCCCAGTCCGTCGGGCCGGCCGGGCGCCAGCGGTAGCCGAGGTACAGGACGCGCAGTGGGCGGGAGCAGGTGACGTACGGCGGCCTCGGCCTCCGAGCGCAGCGCGGGGTCGAGTTCCGTGGCGTACTGCAGGGAGGGGGGTGCCCGCCGATGGTCCTGGACGGGCGGGCCGAAGGTCCTGAACCGGTGACAAGCCGCACAGAACAAAACGGACGTACTAGGTGGATTCGTAGATCCAAAAGGCCTTCGGAGTGGACTTCCGCCCCAGGAGGGGGGCCGTCAACCGGACGCGTCACACCGGCCCGGCTACGAGCTCCGGTAGTAATCGGGACATTTGGGGAAGTCCCCGCCCGCGGGTTACCAAAGGTGAGCCAACCCGGCACACGTCCCAACGTGCCGGGTCACTTCATGCCCGTGGCGGGCGTGAACCGCCCTTGTCCCCGGCCCCGGAGGTCTGCACATGTTCGCGAAGCGCGCCATCACCCGTCGTACCCGTATCGCCGTCGGCACCACCGCTCTCGGTGCGGTGCTGGCCCTGGGGGCCGGGACGACCGCCGCGTTCGCCGACACCACGCAGACGGCCCTCGCCGGAACCGCCGAGCTCGTCGCCCAGCAGGCCTCCGCCCAGGCCGGCGCCGCAGCCGCGAAGGCCGAGGCGAAGCCCGCTGCGAAGACCGCCTCGAAGACCGGTCTCTGGGACAAGCCGCTGGAGAAGTACACGCTGTCCGCGACCTTCGGCAAGGGCGGCAGCATGTGGTCGCACAAGCACTCCGGCCAGGACTTCGCCGTCCCGGTCGGCACCCCGGTCAAGTCCGCGGCCGCCGGAACCGTCGTGAAGGCCGGCCCGAACGGCGGCGGCGACGGCCCCGCGTACGGCAACGCCATCGTGATCAAGCACGCGAACAACACGTACTCGCAGTACGCGCACCTCTCGAGGATCCAGGTCAAGATCGGCCAGAAGGTCGCCGCCTCCCAGCGCATCGCGCTGTCGGGCAACACCGGCAACTCCAGCGGCCCCCACCTGCACTTCGAGATCCGCACCACCCCGAACTACGGCTCGGCCGTCAACCCGGTCGCCTTCCTGCGGAACGCCGGCGTCAGCATCTGACCCGACCGGTCCCCGTGACCGTCCCCACGACCCGGCCCGGCCGGCTGCTCAGGTGAGCAGCCAGGCGTGGGCCGGCTTCGTTTCCGGACCGAGCTTGCCCTCCTTGTACGCGGCCGCCTGCTCCGGCGTGAAGGCCGTGTCGTAGATCTTGATGTTGTGCAGGGCGCCCTGCCAGGCACCGGTCCAGATGTTGTGGTGCTTGGAGCGGCCCAGCTGGAGCGGACCGGGGGCCTGCCAGACGGGCGGCACCTGGGTGGTCTCGCCGGCCTTCTTGCCCTCCACGTAGAGCGCGATGGTCTTCTTCTCGGCGTCGTAGGCGGCCATCAGCATCGTGGGGGTCTTGAGCACGGTGGGGCCCTCGGCGGTGACGGTCCTCGTCGTCGCCGCGGCGCCCTTGTCGCCGGTCTGCACGCGGAAGATCCAGGCCTGCTTGCCGCCCACCTCGTTCACGCCCAGCTCGAAGGAGAACGACTCCCCGTCGCCCTGGCTGATGGCGATCCGCGAGCCCTTGGCGCCGGAGCTGTAGACGCGGGCCGTGACGGTGAAGCTCTTGGTCACGTCCACGATGGGCTCGGCGGACTGGGCGTACGAGTTCGCGTTGCCCTTCCCCACGATCTGGAACCGCTTGCCCAGCGGGCCGAGCTGGAAGTCGGGGCCGAGCCGGATGCCGGTCTTGCCGTAGCTGTCGCGCAGCAGGGTCGCGTCGCCCTCGACGGTCGCGGTGTAGCCCGCGGGGGACTTCGAATCAACCGGCTCCGGCGCGGCGGACGTCGAGGGCTGGGCGTCGGCCCCGCCCGGCCCTTCGCTGTCGTCGCCCAGCAGGAAGAACGTTCCGCCGCCGGCCAGCAGCGCCAGTACGGTCACTGCGCCGCCCAGCATCCACAGCCGCTTCTTGCGCCGCTCTGCCGCGGACCGGTCGGCCATGGCCTCCCAGTCGGGCTGCGGCGTCGATATGCCCGGCTGGGCGGACTGGGCCGGGGACCACTGCCCTCCGGCGTCCTGCTGCTGGTACGGGTTCGGCTGCTGCCCCTGCTGCGGGTAGCCGTAGCCGTAGCCGTACCCGTCGCCACCGGCCGGGTAGCCGTAACCGCCCTGGCCGCCGCCCTGCTGGGGCCGGCCGGACGGGAAGCCGTAGCCGCCGCCCTGCCCGGGCGGACCCGGCGGGAACCCGTATCCGCCGCTTCCGGGGGCGGGCTCGGGCTGCGGGTTGCTCGGGGGATTCACGGCGTCGGTCATGCCAGGGATGCTAAAACACGACCCCCCGTGCCGTACCGCCCGGTACCGATCCGGCAGGCCTAGCCCTGCGGCAGCTTGATGACGGGGAAGCTGCCCGTCGCCGTCGGTGCGTGTTCCGGCAGCCACAGGACCGCCACCGCGCCCGCCGCCGTGCCCTCGCGGTCGAAGCCGCCCGGGGCCGCCACGTTGCGGAACGTCAGCCGGGCGCCCAGGACCCGCGCCTGGCCCTCCGCGATGGTCAGGCCCAGCCCGTGGCCCACGCCCGCGCGGTCCGTCGACCCGGTCCGGAACCGGCTCGGCCCCTCGCGCAGCAGTGCCTCCGGGAAGCCCGGCCCGTGGTCGCGGACCCGTACGACCCGGCCCTCGACGTCGACCTGGATCGGCGGCTGCCCGTACCGCGCGGCGTTGGCCAGCAGGTTCCCCAGGATCCGCTCCAGCCGTCGCGGGTCGGTGCTGACGATCTCGTCCGCGACGACCCGTACGGTCGCCTCCGGCATCAGCGCCGTCACCCGCCGGCTCACGAACTCGCCCAGCGCCACGTCCTGGAGCTCCGCCCGCTCCGACGCGCTGTCCAGCCGGGCCACCTCCAGTACGTCCTCGACCAGCGCGCGCAGCGCCTGCGCCCGGTCCCGGACCAGCTCGGTCGGCCGCCCCGGGGGCAGCAGTTCCGCCGCCGTGAGCAGGCCCGTCACCGGCGTGCGCAGCTCGTGCGCGATGTCCGCCGTCACCCGCCGCTCGGCCTCCAGCCGCTGCTGCAGGGCATCGGCCATGGCGTCCACGGCCCGTGCCAGGTCGTCCGTCTCGTCGCGGACGACGCCGCCGACCGCGTCCCGCACCCGTACGTCGGGATCACCGTGCGCCACCCGCTGCGCGGCGGCCGCGGCCTTGCGCAGCCTGCGCGAGATCTGCCCGCCGATGAGCACGCCGAGCGCCGATCCGCCGATCACGGCGGCGAGCCCGCCGACGACCAGGGCCCGGTCGAGGTCGGGGATGAGGTTGGCGCTCTCCTGGAACCGCGTGTGCAGGGACAGCACCTGCCCGTTCCCGAGCGGCACGGCGGCCCACACCTCGGGCAGCCCGTGCGGCCGCTCCTGGATGTAGGTCCCGCGCCGTCCCGACTGGGCCTTGTGCCGCAGCTCGGCGGGGAGTTCGGGGTCGTTGAGCTTGGCGCCCATCGGCGGCTTGCGCCCGGCCTCGGCGTTGCGGGAGATGAACTGCACGCGGTCCAGCTGCACTTCGCGCGCGCTCTCCAGCATCGACACGCGGGCAGCACTGTGCACCACCAGGCTCAGCGCGATCGTGACGAGGGCGCCCACGGCGGCGATGGCGAGTGTGATCTTCCAGCGGATCCCCGTACGGAGGGTGAACCGTCTCATGCTTTCAGCTTGTATCCGAAGCCTCGGACCGTCTCGATCCGGTCCTGCCCGATCTTGGTGCGCAGGCGCTGCACGTGGACGTCGACCACGCGGGTGTCGCCGCCCCAGTCGTAGTCCCAGACCCGCTCCAGCAGGCGGTCGCGCGACAGTACGGTGCCGGGCGCCGAGGAGAACTCCAGCAGCAGCCGCATCTCGGTCGGCGTCAGTGCCACGGCGGCGCCCGAACGGCGGACCTCCATGCCCTCGGTGTCCACCTCCAGGTCTCCGAAGGAGAGGACGCCGCGCTCCGCGTCCGACATCTCGTGCGGGGAGCCCGGTCCGCCGTTCTGCGGGCCCCCGGAGTGGTCGAAGCGGCGCAGCACCGCCCGGATCCGGGCCACGAGCACGGACCCGTCGAACGGCTTGGTGACGTAGTCGTCGGCGCCCGCCTCCAGGCCCAGCACCACGTCGATGGAGTCGGCGCGCGCCGACAGCATGATCACGGGGACGGTGGACTCGTCGCGGATGCGGCGGCACAGGCTCACGCCGTCCATGCCCGGGACCATCACGTCGAGCAGCGCGATGTCCGGCCGGTCGGCGCGGAAGGACTCCAGGCCGGACAGGCCGTCGGGCATGGCGGTGACCACGAACCCGTCGCGTTCCAGCGCCAGGGTCGTGGCCTCACGGATGACGTCGTCGTCCTCCACGAACAGGACATGGGTCTCGGCCATGCGGAAGCCTCGCCTCGGTTCTTCTGTGCTCAGTTCTTCTGACTCGTGGCCGGGGCGGGCTGGGCACCGCCGTCGATCACGTTGCTGTACTCCGAGTGCACTCGGTCCTGCTCGGTGAACGTCTCCCCGTTCCAGCGGTACGTGATCACGTCCTCGCCCGACGGATAGGCGAGCGCGTCGCTCTTTCCGTAGACCTGCTTCGTGACCACCAGGTCGCCCCGGTCGATCTCCGCGTAGACGGGTGGCTGTTCGTCCGAGAACACATTCTCGTACGAGCCGCCGTCCGCCCGGTACACGTACGAGCCGCGGCCCAGGGCGTCGGCGCAGGACAGGACGTTGACGACGATGTCGACGACGGAGCTGCCGGTGACCTTCCCGTAGCTCACGTCCACCGGATACTCCTTGCCCGTACAGGGCTTGAGGTCCCGCTTGACCTCGGCACTGACCTTCGGGTCCGCCTTGAGCAGCGCGATGGGGTCGACCTTCTTGAGCGGCCGGCCGGACGCGGAGGCCGAGTCCGGGGAGGGGTCCGCCGAGTCGGACGGGCCGGCCGGGCTGGTCTTCGCGACGGTGTCGGAGCGGGCGGGGCCGCCGTCGCGCAGGCCGGTGCCGCCGGTCGCGCAACCGACCGCGAACACGGCAGTGCCGACGAGGACGACCGTCCCCGCCGACACCAGTACCAGCGATCTCCCGCTGGTCAGAACTTGGCCGTTCAGGCCGCGCACCGCTCACGCCCCTCGTACCGCATGGTGTGGTCACCGCGCTCCAGCGCCCGCATGTCGAGGTCCCGGCTCTCCAGCTCCTGCCGGAGGCGGGCCAGCGCGCGGTGCAGAGTGCTCTTCACGGTACCCGCAGACATTCCGAGTGCCGCGGCCGTCTCCTCGGTGCTCATCTGCTCCCAGTGTCGCAGCACGACCACGCTGCGCTGCTTGGGGGCGAGCACCTTGAGGATGTCCATCAGCAGGGCGCGGTCGGCGCGCTGGTCGGAGCCGTCCTCGACGGAGGCGTCGGGCAGCTGCTCGGTGGGGACCTCTTCGAGCTTGCGGGCACGCCACCACTCGGTACGGGTGTTGATCATGACGCGGCGCAGGTAGGCGTCGGCCAGGGACTTGTCGGCGATGCCGTCCCAGCGGCCGTAGGTGCGCACGAGCGCGGTCTGCAGGAGGTCCTGGGCGTCGGTGGGGTCCGGGACCAGGCGCCGGGCACTGCGCAGCAGCGCGTCCTGCCGGGTGCGTACGTACTCTTCGAATTCGAGTACCTCACCGTGCGCCATCTGAGACCGCCTCCGCTACCGTCCACCGCTCATCCGCTGTCTTACGGATTCGAAGGTACGGAGGGGTTGTCACGGGGTTGTGCGAGCCAGCCTTCGGTGGGCGCACGGACACCCGTAGGTTGTGTAACAGCGCCGTGAGCTGGGGTTTCCCGAGGAGAAGCGGAATTGTCGACTCAGTTTCAAGGTCGACCACGAGGGGTCGCGGAGCGGTCGCCGAGTGCTTGCCGGGCCGTCGCCGGGATGTCATCCACAGGGCGCCCGGACCTCTGCCCGGACCTCTGCCCGGACCTCTGCCCGGACCTTGCCCGGCGACGGCTCCGCTCAGGTCTGCGGAAGTCGGTACAGGCCCCCGTCGAGGGGTTCCACCAGCCCGTCCGAGACCAGCCCGTCCAGAGCCCGGGCCCGCTGCACCGGCTCGTCCCACACCGTGTCGAGCACGGCCTGCGGAACGGCGCCCACCGCCTCCCGGAGCACCGCGAGGAGCTTGCCGCGTACCTGCCGGTCGGTCCCGGCGTACGTCTGCCCGCGCCGCGGCGGTCCCTCGTGCGCCGGCTTCCCGGCGAGGCGCCACGCGCACAGCCCGGCCACCGGACAGCGGACGCAGTCCGGGCTCTTCGCGGTGCACACCAGCGCGCCGAGCTCCATCGAGGCCGCCGCCCAGCGCGCCGCGGTCGCCTCGTCCTCGGGCAGCAGGGCCCGGGCCAGGCGCCGTTCCGCGGCGGTGGTGGCGTTCGGCGGGTACTCGACCCCGGTGGCGGTGCGCGCGAAGACCCGCCGGACGTTCGTGTCGAGGACGGCGTGTCGCTGGCCGTACGCGAAGGAGGCCACGGCGGCCGCCGTGTACTCGCCGATCCCGGGCAGCGAGAGGAGCTGCGCGTGCTCCCGCGGTACGTCGCCCCCGTGCCGCTCCGTTATCGCGACGGCCGCGCCGTGCAGCCGCAGGGCGCGGCGCGGGTAGCCGAGCCGCCCCCAGGCCCGTACGGCCTCGCCGGGGGCCTCGGCGGCCAGGTCGGCGGGGCGGGGCCACCGGGCGAGCCACTGCTCGTAGACCGGGAGGACCCGGCTGACCGGGGTCTGCTGGAGCATGAACTCGCTGACCATGACCCCCCAGGGGCCGGCCTCGGGGCGGCGCCAGGGCAGGTCGCGGGCGTGCTCGTCGAACCACGCGATGACGGGGGAGTGCAGCGCGTGCGAGGAGTCGGGGGATGCGGCCGTGGCGGAAGCGGGAGATGCAGTCATGACAGACGGCATCCTGGCACGTTTCAGGCCCGTCCCGCCGGGCCCGGGCCGGTGAACCAGACGGCGGCGCGGACCCCGCTCGCCCGCATGGCGGCGATGGTCGTACTGATCGGACCGGTGAGTGCGAGGACGGTGAGGGCGGCGACCGAACCGCCCAGCAGCAGGCCCGTCGCCACGTCGTGCGGGTAGTGCACGCCGACGAAGACCCGGGAGAAGGCCATCAGCAGGGCGAGCGGCACGGTCAGCAGCGCGAGCCGGCGTACGGCCATGGCCAGCGCCACGGCGGCGGCGCCCGCGATGGCCGCGTGATTGCTGGGGAAGGACCAGTCGCCCGGCGCCGGGCACGCGACCAGCGAGGCGGCGGCCCCGGCGACGGCGCGGCAGGGCCGCTCCTCGTCCACGGTGGACTTCACCGCCTCCGAGGCGACGTACGCGACGGCGGTGGCCAGCGGGGCGAGGACGGCGAGCGCGACCGGCCGGGGGCCGCCGCGGCCGCGCGAGCGCCACCAGGCGGCGGTGAAGAGCACACCGAAGAGCAGGAGCCCGTAGACCGTCCAGGCCTCGAACGCGGACTGCACCCATCCGGGCGTGGAGCGGGCGAAGCCGGTGATGTCGAGGTAGAGGCCTGAACTGTCCATGGCCACCGAAGGTAGTCAAAGCAGATGAATCCCCGCATCAGACCTCTGGCTGGTTTCCGGTGGTTCCGGATACTCCCGCAGGATGATCATCGGCAAATCGAGCCCGCTGCGCGGCATGTGGGGCACTGATCGGGCCTCGAACTCTCGTAAAGTTCCGTCCGTGGGATCTCTGCGCAATCCGGTCGGGCCGCTCCCCTCCTCCATCTACTGGCGACGGAGGGCTGTGCTGGCGTCCGTCGTCGCGCTCCTCGCGCTCCTCGCCGTATGGACCGTCAGTTCCGGCGGGGGGAAGACGAGTACGAACGGAAAGGGCCAGGGCGGCCCCGACCCCGTCGCCTCGATCACCCCCGGCCCGGCCGGGACGGGCCCCGCGATCAGCGCGGCCCCCGGCGGGCGCCCGGAGACCGGCAGCGGCGGAACCACCGGCTCCGAAGGCGCCGCAACGGGCGGCGCGGGCAAGAACGGTGAGCCGGGCAGCGGCACGGCCACGGGCGGCGGCTCCGGCTCCGGCGGCGGGGCGGCCGGCCCGGCGCAGGTCCCGGCCGACTCCCCGCTCCCCACCTGCGCGCCGGGTGCGCTGCAGTGGGAGGTCAAGAGCGCGAAGAACGAGTACGAGGCGAACGAGAAGCCCCGGCTCGAACTGGTCGCCCGCAACACCTCCGGCACCACCTGCAAGATCGACCTCGGCCCGAAGCAGGCGGTCCTGACCATCCTTCAGGCGAGCAGCAGCAAGGCGGTGTGGTCCTCGGCGGACTGCCCGCCGGGCGCGGGCAACGCCTTCTTCCGGCTGCCGGCGCAGGGGGAGACGAAGCAGGCGCTGGAATGGGACCGGAGGTTCAGCGCGGCGGACCAGTGCCAGTCGCCTCCGGCGGGGTCTGCGGCTCCCGACACCTACGTGGTCGAGGTCAAGTCCCCCGGCATGCCGGTCGCCCGGACCTCGTTCGTCCTCAAGCAGAACTAGCCGGCCCCTGCGGCGAGGCTGGATCTTCCAGCCCCTCCGGCGTTTGAGGAGCGGGGTCTCGGGCGGAGCCCCAGGGGCTTTGACCCGCGCCGGGTTCGGGGCGGAGCCCCGGCTAGACGTAGCGCTCGAGGATCGAGGACTCCGCCAGGCGGGACAGCCCCTCGCGGACGCTGCGCGCACGCGCCTCGCCGACCCCGTCCACCGTCTGCAGGTCGTCGACGCTCGCGGCGAGCAGCTTCTGCAGCCCCCCGAAGTGCTCCACGAGCCGCTCGATGATCGCGCCCGGCAGCCTCGGCACCTTCGCCAGCAGCCGGTACCCGCGGGGCGACACCGCCGAGTCCAGGGTCTCCGGCGAGCCCGTGTACCCCAGCGCCTTCGCCACGATCGCCAGCTCCAGCAGCTCCGGATGCGTCAGCGCGTCCAGTTCCGCCAGCGCCTCGTCCACCGTGCGGGAACGCTTCGCCGTCGGCTCCGGCACGTAGTCCCGGATGACGAGTTCCCGCTCCTGCTCGATGCCGACCGTCAGCTCGTCCAGCTGCAGCGACAGCAGTCGCCCGTCCGTGCCCAGTTCGACCACGTACTCGGCGATCTCGGTCGCGATCCGGCGGACCATTTCCAGCCGCTGCGCGACCGCCGTCACGTCGCGGACCGTGACCAGGTCCTCGATCTCCAGCGCCGACAGCGTGCCCGCGACCTCGTCGAGGCGCAGCTTGTACCGCTCCAGCGTGGCCAGCGCCTGGTTCGCCCGCGACAGGATCGCCCCGGACTCCTCGAGGACCCGCCGCTCCCCGTCCACGTACAGCGCGATCAGCCGCATCGACTGGGAGACGGAGACCACCGGGAAGCCGCACTGCTTGGAGACGCGGTCCGCCGTGCGGTGACGCGTACCGGTCTCCTCCGTCGGGATCGACGCGTCCGGCACCAGCTGCACACCGGCCCGCAGGATCTTGGTGATGTCCTTGTCGAGGATGAGCGCGCCGTCGAGCTTGCACAGCTCGCGCAGCCGGGTCGCGGTGAACTCCACGTCCAGGACGAAACCACCGGTGCACATGGCCTCGACGGACTTGTCCATGCCGAGGACGATGAGCCCGCCGGTGTTGCCGCGGACGATCCGCTCCAAGCCGTCACGCAGCGGCTGACCAGGTGCGACCGCGCTCAGCGAGGCGCGCATCATGGCCTCCTGCTTGGAGCTCGCGCCCGACTTGCCGGATGCTGGTGCCCCGTCCTTGGCTGCCACTGCACTCCTCCGGTCGCGGGTTGCGCCGCCCCGCGCCGCGGGCACGAGGACGTGCGTACGGCCGGGCGGACCAGCACAAAGTCTACCGGCGCGCGCTGCGGCCCCGCCGTGGCTTGGCCAGGTACGCCTGACGGGGGCCCCGTACGGACCCGCTGACCAGGGCCGCTGCCCCGTCAGTCCGAGGCCCGCTCCCTGGCCGGCGTACGGGAGCGCCCGCGCGGCAGCACCCGGAGCGCGTCGCCCATGTCGGCCACTTCGATCACCTTCATCCCGGCCGGGACCTTCCCCGGATCCGCCGGGACCAGCGCGTGCGTGAAGCCGAGCCGGTACGCCTCGGCGAGGCGCCGCTGCACACCGGTCACCCGCCGCACCTCACCGGCCAGGCCGACCTCGCCGATCGCCACGAGGTTCTTCGGCAGCGGGACGTCACTGGCGGCGGAGGCCAGGGCGAGCGCGATCGCCAGGTCGGCGGCCGGCTCGGTCAGCTTCACCCCGCCCACGGTCGCGCTGTAGATGTCGCGCTTGCCGAGCGCCGTGATCCGGCCGCGCTGCTCCAGCACCGCCAGCATCATCGACACGCGCGAGGTCTCCAGACCGGAGGTCGTGCGCCGGGGGGAGGGGATCTGCGAGTCCACGGTCAGCGCCTGCACCTCGGCGACCAGCGGACGCTTCCCCTCCAGGGTCACCGTCAGGCAGGTCCCGGGAACGGCCTCGGCGCGCCGGGTCAGGAACAGCCCGCTCGGGTCGGCGAGGCCGGTGATCCCCTCGTCGTGCAGCTCGAAGCAGCCGACCTCGTCGGTGGCCCCGTACCGGTTCTTGATGCCGCGCACCAGCCGCAGCCGCGCGTGCCGGTCGCCCTCGAAGCTCAGCACCACGTCCACGAGGTGCTCCAGCAGCCGGGGGCCGGCGATCGCCCCGTCCTTGGTCACGTGGCCGACGAGGAGGGTGGACATCCCGCGTTCCTTGGAGGCCCGGATCAGCGCCCCGGCCACCTCCCGCACCTGGGCCATGCCGCCGGGCGCGCCGTCGATCTCGGGTGAGGCGACGGTCTGTACGGAGTCCAGGATCAGCAGGGAGGGCTTCACGGCGTCGAGGTGCCCGAGCACGGCGGAGAGATCGGTCTCGGCGGCGAGGTAGAGGTGGTCGCTGAGGGCGTTGATCCGGTCGGCCCGCAGCCGCACCTGGCTCGCCGACTCCTCGCCCGTGACGTAGAGGGTGCGGTGCTCGTCGCTCGCCGCCTTCGCCGCGACGTCCAGCAGCAGCGTCGACTTCCCGACGCCGGGCTCGCCGGCGAGCAGCACCACGGCGCCGGGGACGAGCCCGCCGCCGAGGACGCGGTCCAGCTCGTCCACGCCGGTGCTGCGCGCGGTCGCGGTCCGTCCGTCGACCTGCGCGATCGGCACCGCGGCGGTCGACACCCGTCCGGCGGCGGTGGTCCGCACGGCGGGCGCGCCCATCTCCTCGACGGTGCCCCAGGCCTGGCACTCGGGGCACCGGCCGAGCCATTTCGCGGTCGTCCAGCCGCACTCGGTACAGCGGTAGGACGGCCGGTCCTTGGCGGATGAACGAGCAGTGCGGGCAGCCATGGCGCTCACGGTAGCCGCCCGCACTGACAGACCGGGCGGGGCGGGGGCGCAGGCGGCGGCGGGGGGGCGGAGACCTCCCACGTCAGGGCCTGCGTCAGCGGACCACCGATCTGTTCACCCGTAAGGGCTAAAAGTGGGTAAGGCTTCCAGGGCGCCACCGGCGCGCCGCCTACGGTCGCCAGGTGAACAGCAGCAACCAGGCACACCCCTCATCGCGCACCGGCGCACACCGGGCGCACGGGCGCACGCACAGCGAGGGGGAGCAGCCGCCCCCCTTCCGGCACGAGCCTTACCTGGACGGTCTGTTCACGTACTGCCTGTCGGTCCTGTGCGACCACGACACCGCCACCGACGTGCTGGGCGACGTCCTCGCCGTGGCCGAGCGGCACCCCGGGCGCTGCCCCGACGAGGGGGAGCGGCGGGCCTGGCTCTACGCGCTCGCCCGCTGGGGCTGCCTGCGCCGGCTGGGAGAACAGCGGCGCACCCGACCCGGAGCGCATTCCGCCCGGCGTGCGCCGGAGCATACGGGGCGCACCCGTGTGCCGGGTAGTGACACGGACCCGGGCGATGCCACGGACACCGAACGCGCCCCGGACGCCCATCGGCCCGTTGACGTGAACGCCTACCGCCGTACCGAACTGGCACGGCTCGCCTGGCCCGAGGCCGCCGGTACCACGCCCGCCCAGCGCGAGGCCCTCGAACTCGCCGTCCGCCACCGCCTCGGCGTCCCCGAGCTCGCCGCCGTCCTCGGCACGCCCCCGGCCGCCGCCCGGGAGCTCCTGTCCGGCGCCGCCTGCGAGGTGGAGCGCACCCGCGCCGCCCTCGCCGTCGTGGAGACCGGGCACTGTCCCGCCGTCTCCCTGCTCACCGGCGGCGACGGCGACGGCGAGGGCGACGGCAACGTGCTGCTGTCCAGCACCCTGCGCGCCGAACTCGTCCGCCACGTCGACGACTGCCCCCGGTGCCGCCGCGTCGCCGAACGCGTGGGCGTCGCCGCGCCCTGGCCCGGCTCCGGCGGCATCAACACCGCCGCCCTCCCGCTCGTACCCGCCCCCCGCACCGCCGTCCACGCGGCGATGCTCCGCTCCGGCCGGGGCCGCGGCCGCAGGCCCGGCCCGCGCTTCGACCGCACCGGCTTCCCGATGGACCCCAGGGACCGCGCGGCCCGCCGCGACCGGCTGCGCGCCCGGGCGGTGACCACGACCGTCGTCGCCACCGTCGTCGCCGCCCCGGTGCTGGCCCTGTGGGCGGCGTACCGCGGCGCCCCCAGCACGGGCGAGCCCGTCGGCGGCGACTCCACCCGCATCTCCGCCAGCGAGTCCGAGCTCCCGACGGCGCGGACCGACGGCCGTCCGCTGGCGGCGTACGAGAACGCCGGGAACGCAGCCAGCACCACCAGCGGCCCCGGCTTCGCCCAGAGCGACGAGGAATCCGACGTCTCCGTCGAGGTGATCAGCACCGACCCGCCGGCCGGCCCCGACCACGCCGGAGCCCCCGGCCACCTCGCCGTCGCCGCGTCCTCCCGCGGCTCCCTCACGCTGCTCACCCTCACCGCCTCGGGCGGCGCCCCGGTGGACTGGCGGCTCTGGTCCGACGCGCCCTGGCTGCGCGCGAGCCGGACCGCGGGCACGCTGGCCCCTGGAGAATCGGTCACCCTGCGGATCGCCGTGGACTCCGAGGCCCAGCCCGTGGGCGCCTGGACGGCCCGGGTCGGGGTCGATCCGAGCGGTGCGGTGGTCTCCATCCAGGGCCGCGGCCGCCCCGCGCCGACCCCGACGCCGTCGCCGGACCCGACGCAGCCCGCGACCCCGACGCCGACCCCGGACCCGACGCCCACGCCGACGCCCACGGAGCCGACGATCCCGCCGCCGTCCCCGACGCCCACGCCGACCGCGACGCCGTCGGACGGCTCAGGCGGAACGGTTTCCCCGGGGCCGGACCCGGACCCGCCGGGGTCACCGGGCTAGGCCGGTCGCCGGGCCGGAAGCCCGCCCGCCCGACCGGTTCGACCGGCCAGACGGGCCGAACGGGACCAGACGGGCCGAACGGGACCGGGCCGACCTGACGCCACCGGCTCGGCCAGACGGGACCGGGCCGGTCAGACGGGCCGCGCGGGTCAGGCCGGGTCGGCCGGGTGCGGGGCCATCGGTAGCAGGGAGGCCAGCCGCGCCTCGCACAGCTTCACGAGCGCCTCGTACCCCTTCTTGCCCATCAGCTCCGTCAGCTCGGCGCGGTACGACACGTACACCGGGTCGCCGGCGCCGTGCGCGGAGGTGGCCGACGTGCACCACCAGTGCAGGTCGTGGCCGCCGGGACCCCAGCCGCGACGGTCGTACTCGCCGATCGAGACCTGCAGCACGCGGGTGTCGTCGGGCCGGTCGATCCACTCGTACGTCCGGCGGATCGGCAGCTGCCAGCAGACGTCGGGCTTGGTCTCCAGCGGCTCGCGGCCCTCCTTCATCGCGAGGATGTGCAGCGAGCAGCCGGCCCCGGCGGGGAACCCCGGCCGGTTCAGGAAGATGCACGCGCCGTCCCAGCGGCGGGTCTGCTTCTCCCCGTCGTCGTCGTGCTGCGTCCACCCACTCTCGCTGCCGACGTCGTGGAACTCCCACAGCTCGGGCGTCAGCCGGGCCACGTGCTGCGCGACCCGCTTCTCGTCGTCCTCGTCGGAGAAGTGCGCGCCGAGCGTGCAGCAGCCGTCGTCCGCCCGGCCCGCCTGGATGCCCTGGCAGCCCTGGCCGAAGATGCAGGTCCAGCGGGAGGTCAGCCAGGTCAGGTCGCAGCGGAAGACCTGTTCGTCGTCGCCGGGGTCGGGGAATTCCACCCAGGCCCGGGGGAAGTCGAGGCCCTTCTCGTCGGAGACGACGGGGGGCTTGCCCTTGCCGCTCTTGCCGCCGGAGTTCTTGCCCTTGGCGGTGTCCTTGCCCGTGTCCTTCTGCGACCGGGTCTTGTTGGCCTTCTTCGTATTTGGCACAAACCCAAGCCTAAGCGCCCCTTACCTCACCCCCCGGCGTTCGTCGCAGTAGCGTTTCCCCCTATGAGACTCGGTGTCCTTGATGTGGGTTCGAATACGGTCCATCTGCTGGTGGTGGACGCGCACCCCGGTGCGCGCCCGCAGCCGGCGCACTCGCACAAGGTGGAAATGCGCCTGGCGGAGCTCCTCGACGAGGGCGGGGCCGTCACCCCGGAGGGCGTGGAGCGCCTCGTCTCGGTGATCGGCGACGCCGTGCAGGCCGCCGAGGACAAGGGCTGCGAGGACGTCCTCCCCTTCGCGACCAGTGCCGTGCGCGAGGCCACGAACGCGGACGAGGTGCTGGCGCGGGTCAAGGCCGAGACGGGCGTCGACCTGCCGGTGCTGACCGGCGCGGACGAGGCCCGGCTGACCTTCCTGGCGGCCCGCCGGTGGTTCGGCTGGTCCGCCGGGAAACTGCTGGTCCTGGACATCGGCGGCGGCTCGCTGGAGATTGCGTACGGCATCGACGAGGACCCGGACGCGGCCGTCTCGCTGCCGCTGGGCGCGGGCCGCCTCACGTCGGGCTGGCTCCCGGGCGATCCGCCGGACGCGCTGGACATCCGGGCGCTGCGGCGGCACGTGCGGGCGGAGATCGCCCGCACGGTCGGCGAGTTCAGCCGCTTCGGCGCCCCGGACCACGTGGTCGCGACGTCGAAGACCTTCAAGCAGCTGGCCCGCATCGCGGGCGCGGCCCGTTCGGCGGACGGTCTGTACGTGCAGCGGGACCTGAGCCGCAAGTCCCTGGAGGAGTGGGTGCCGCGCCTCGCCGCGATGACCACGGCCCAGCGCTCGGCCCTGCCGGGTGTCTCGGAGGGCCGGGCGAACCAGCTCCTGGCGGGCGCGCTCGTCGCGGAGGGCGCGATGGACCTGTTCGGTGTCGACGAGCTGGAGATCTGCCCGTGGGCGCTGCGCGAGGGCGTGATCCTCCGCAGGCTGGACCACATGCCGACGGGATCCTAGGAAGCGCGGACTCCGGCCGGCCGGGGCGGTCAGCGCAGCCGCAGCACGCTCGTGATGCCGGCGTGGTCGGAGGGCCACAGCCCTGACGGGGTGCGGTCGGCGGGGTTCTCGCCCACCCGGTCGGCCGCCAGCGCGTGGATCCTGCCGCGGGAGAGCACGTAGTCGATGCGCTGCGTGAGGCTGGAGGCGGCGTTGCGCAGGTCGGGGGCCTGGCAGCAGGTGAAGCCGGGTCCGCCGGGGCGGTGGCGGTTGGCGGTCCAGGCGTCCTTGAAGCCGGCGGCCAGGAGGCGGTTGTAGCTCTGGGTGCCGGTTCCCGGTGTCGCGCCGACTCCGCCGGCCGCCGAGTTGAGGTCGCCGAGCAGCACGGTGGGGAGCTCGGTGTTCAGCGGGCCCGCGAGCAGTTCGTCGGCCTGTGCCTCCTGGACGGCGGGGGCGGCAGGTTCGAGATGGGTGGTCACCACCCGGACGGTGCGGCCGCGGAGCGTGGCGTCGGCCGAGACCCAGCCGCGCTCGACCTTGAGGGGCGCATTGGGCGGGCAGCCGAGCACGGGCCGGCAGATGGGCACGTGGTTCTGGAACCGCGCGGTCCGCGCGTTGGCCACGGAGAAGGTCCGTGCGGGCAGGTCGGTGCGGGCCAGGAGCACGTCGCGGTCGGTGAGGCGGATGTCCTGGAGGACGCCGCCGGGCGCGGCGCGCGGGGCCTCGAAGTCGCTGCCGACGGTGACGCTGGCCACGGCGGCGTAGTGCTTGCCGCGGGCCGAGAGCTCGTCGAGGAGGATCTGCAGGAAGTCGTACTCGACGTGGGTGGCGCTGCCCGGCCCGGCCGGGGTCTGGCTGCGCCACAGCACGGCTTCCTGGAGGCCCACGAGGTGCGGGTCGCTCTCGGCGATCTCGTCGGCCAGCGCCTTGGCGCGCTCCGGGAAGTTCGTCGCCTGCACGTTCGCCCACACGGCGGTCACCGCGGCGACGAGGCCCTGCGGACTGGTGGCGGCGAGGACGGGGGCGAGGTCGGCGCCCAGGTAGAGGTTGCGGGTGGTGACGCGCAAGGGGGTCCGGCCCCCCTCGGCGGCCGAGGCGGTGCCGAGCGAGCCGGGTGCGAGCAGCGCGAGCGCGCACAGGGCGGATGTGATCCAACGGCGAGTCATACGGGCAGCCCTCTCGATGCAAAGCGGGCGAAAACCCGCATCTTGCCCGAAACCTAAGGCGGCTGACGGACCGTGGCGATCCAACTGTGGGCCGGGCGGCCTACGCAGCACCGCCCGCCGGCCACGGGCCCGCGGGCTTTCGGTTCGGCCGGGGCCGCCCGCGGTGGCCGGCGGCCGGCCGCGCGCCGGCTTCGCACCGGGCCTCGGGCCGCCCGCCGGGCAGGGCACGTGCCGGGACCGCGCCGCCCCCGCCCCGCCCTCGCGCGTGCCGCCCTCGCGCGTGCCGCCCTCGCGTGGCCCTCGCGTGGCCCTCGCGTGGCCCTCGCGTGGCCCTCGCGCGGCCCTCGCGCGGCCCTCGGGTCGGGCTCGCGCCGGGCTCGCGCCGGGCTCGCGCCGGGCTCGCGCCGGGCTCGCGCCGGGCTCGGGGCCCGCCTGCGGGCCGGGCTCGGGTGGCGGTCGTCACGTACCGGTCGGGCGTCGGCCCCGTACCCTGTCTCCGTGGCAGAACCAGTCCGCATCCCGACCGCGAAAGTCGCCCTCTCCACCGCCTCCGTCTATCCGGAGTCCACCGCGACCGCCTTCGAGATCGCCGCGCGCCTCGGGTACGACGGCGTGGAGGTCATGGTCTGGACGGATCCGGTCAGTCAGGACGTCGACGCCCTGCGCCGGCTGTCGGACCACCACCAGGTGCCGATCCTCGCCGTGCACGCGCCGTGTCTGCTGATCACCCAGCGGGTGTGGTCCACCGACCCGTGGACCAAGCTGCAGCGGGCGCAGGCGGCGGCCGAGCGGCTCGGCGCGTCCACCGTCGTCGTGCACCCGCCCTTCCGGTGGCAGCGCCAGTACGCGCGGGACTTCGTCACCGGGATCTGGCGGATGGCCGACGAGACGGACGTCCGGTTCGCCGTGGAGAACATGTACCCCTGGCGCTACCGCGACCGCGAGATGCTCGCGTACGCACCCGAGTGGGACGTGACGAAGGACGACTACCGGCACTTCACCGTCGACCTCTCGCACACCGCGACCGCCCGGACCGACGCCACCGCGATGATCGACCGGATGGGCGACCGGCTCGCGCACATCCACCTCGCCGACGGAAACGGTTCGGCGAAGGACGAGCACCTGGTCCCGGGGCGGGGTACGCAGCCCTGCGCCGAGCTGCTGGAGGGCCTCGCCCGGTCCTCGTTCGACGGTCACGTGGTGATCGAGGTGAACACGCGGCGGGCGATGTCGTCGGCCGAGCGCGAGGCCGACCTCGCCGAGGCGCTGGCCTTCACGCGGCTGCACCTCGCCACCGCGACCACCACCCGGGACGGGGCCCGGCGGTCATGACGGGAGCGGAGAAGCCGCGCCGCCGCGGGCCCGGCCGGCCGCGGCAGGACGAGGCCGACGACGGCCCCGGCACGCAGGAGCGCATCCGGCTGGCCGCCCGCGAGGTGTTCGCGGAGCGCGGGTACGACAAGACCTCCGTCCGCGGCATCGCGAAGGTGGCGGGGGTGGACCCGGCGCTGGTCCATCACTACTTCGGCAGCAAGGACGACCTCTTCGCCGCCGCCATCGAGATGAGCATGGAGCCGGCCCTCGTGGTCCCCGCGATCGTCGGCGGCGGACCGGACGGCATCGGCGAGCGGCTGGCCAGGTACTTCCTGGGCGTCTGGGAGAACCCGGTCACCCGGGCCCCGCTGCTCGCCGTGATCCGGTCCGCCCTCACCCACGAGGCCGCCGCGAAGGTGCTGCGCGGGCTGGTGCTGCGGCGGGTCCTGGAGCGGGTCGCCGCCGACCTCCACGTACCCGACCCGACCTTCCGTGCCGAGCTCGCCGCCTCCCACATGGTGGGCATCGCGATCCTGCGCTACGTCGTGCAGGTCGAGCCGCTCGCGTCCGCGGACGCGGAGGACATCGTGGCGCTCGTGGCCCCTACGCTGCAGCGGTACCTGACCGAGGAGTGAGCCTGTCGTCCCGTCATGCGGACGCGCCGTCCGGATCGCGGGCGGTGGGCGTAGCCTCGTATCTGAGCCATATCCGCAGTCGCGGCTGACCGTACAGCCGCACTCATGGGGAGTGAACCGCATGCCCGAGCTGAGGTCCCGCACCGTCACCCACGGCCGCAACATGGCAGGCGCTCGTGCGCTGATGCGCGCGTCGGGCGTAGCGAGCGAGGACATCGGCAAGCCGATCATCGCGGTCGCCAACTCCTTCACCGAGTTCGTCCCCGGTCACACGCACCTGGCCCCGGTCGGCCGGATCGTCTCCGACGCCATCCGCGCCGCCGGCGCGATCCCCCGCGAGTTCAACACCATCGCGGTCGACGACGGCATCGCCATGGGCCACGCCGGCATGCTGTACTCCCTGCCCTCCCGCGACCTGATCGCGGACAGCGTGGAGTACATGGTCGAGGCCCACTGCGCCGACGCCCTGATCTGCATCTCCAACTGCGACAAGATCACCCCCGGCATGCTGATGGCCGCCATGCGCCTGAACATCCCGGTCGTCTTCGTCTCCGGCGGCCCGATGGAGGCCGGCCAGGCCACCCTGGTCGACGGCACCGTCCGCAAGCTCGACCTGATCGACGCGATGGTCGACGCCTCGAACGAGAACGTCTCCGACGAGGACATCCTGCGCATCGAGGAGAACGCCTGCCCCACCTGCGGGTCGTGTTCCGGCATGTTCACCGCCAACTCGATGAACTGCCTCGCCGAGGCCATCGGCCTGGCCCTGCCCGGCAACGGCTCGGTCCTCGCCACGCACACCGCCCGCCGCGCCCTGTACGAGGACGCCGGCCGCACGGTCGTGGAGATCACCAAGCGCCACTACGAGCAGGACGACCACTCCGTCCTGCCGTGCAACATCGCCACCCGCCAGGCCTTCGAGAACGCCATGGCCCTCGACATCGCCATGGGCGGCTCGACGAACACGATCCTGCACCTCCTCGCCGCCGCTCAGGAGGCCGGCCTGGACTACGACCTCACGGACATCGACGAGGTCTCGCGCCGCGTCCCGTGCCTGTCGAAGGTCGCGCCGAACGTCGCCCCCGGCGGCACGTACTACATGGAGGACATCCACCGGGCCGGCGGCATCCCCGCCATCCTCGGCGAGCTGCACCGCGGCGGCCTCCTGAACAAGGACGTCACCTCGGTCCACTCGGACAACCTCGAGGACTGGCTCGCGAAGTGGGACGCCCGCTCCGGCACGGCCACCGACGTGGCCATGGAGCTGTGGCACGCGGCCCCCGGCTGCAAGCGCTCCGCGAGCGCCTTCTCCCAGTCCGAGCGCTGGGAGAGCCTCGACCTCGACGCCGAGGGCGGCTGCATCCGCTCGGTGCAGCACGCGTACTCCAAGGACGGCGGCCTCGCGGTCCTCAAGGGCAACATCGCGGTCGACGGCTGCGTCGTGAAGACGGCCGGCGTCGACGAGTCGATCTGGACCTTCGAGGGCCCGGCGGTCGTCTGCGAGTCGCAGGACGAGGCCGTCGACAAGATCCTCCGCAAGGAGATCAAGGCGGGCGACGTCGTCGTCATCCGCTACGAGGGCCCGCGCGGCGGCCCCGGCATGCAGGAGATGCTCTACCCGACCTCCTTCCTCAAGGGCCGCGGCCTCGGCAAGGTCTGCGCCCTGGTCACCGACGGCCGCTTCTCCGGCGGCACCTCGGGCCTGTCCATCGGCCACGCCTCCCCGGAGGCGGCCTCGGGCGGCAACATCGCCGTCGTCCAGGACGGCGACCGCATCCGCATCGACATCCCGAACCGCTCCATCGAGCTCCTCGTCGACGAAGCCACCCTGGCGGCCCGCCACGAGGCCCTCGGCGGCGTCTACGCCCCGAAGAACCGCGAGCGCAAGGTCTCCGCGGCCCTGCGCGCCTACGCCGCGATGGCCACCAGCGCCGACAAGGGCGCCGTCCGCGACGTCAGCCGCCTGGGCTGACCACCGGCCCCGCCGGCGCCCCCGCACCCTCCGGTGCGGGGGCGCCGCCGTCTCACCACCCGCCCGGATCCCCCGCCCCCACCGCGAACACCGACCCGTCGGGCGCCCCCGCGAAGACCCGCCCACCGCCGACCACGGGCGCGGGCAGGGTGGAGGTGTAGCCCTGCTCACCACCCAGCCTGGGCTTCGTCTGCCCCAGGAGCCGGCCCGTGCCGCCGACGGCCAGCAGCCGCCCGTCCGAGGCCGTCAGATGGATCCGCCCGTCGTGGATCACCGGCCGCGAGCCCACGGCCACGCCCGTCTCCAGCCGCCATTCCTCACGCTCCGCCCCCACCGCGGCCAGGGCGCCCGACGTGCCGAAGGCGTACACCCGGCCCTCGGGGCCGACCGCGGCCTGGGCCTCCAGCAACGGTGACGACAGGGGGATCCGGTGTACGGATCGTGTCGCGAGGTCCACCCGCACGACCGCCCTGGTCACAGCGCCGGACGCGGACCGCGTGTCACCCTCCAGCAGGTAGAGCCCGCCGGCCGCCGCGCCGACCGGTTCCAGCAGCGCCGGACTCCGGACCTGCCAGCGCACCGCGCCGTTCGCGGCATCGACAGCGGAGACCTGGGTCGACTTGCCGTCGGTTCCCTGCGCGCAGAGGTACAGGCCGGCGCCCCCCGACGGGTCCGCTTCGGCGAGCCATGCGGAGCCGGCTCCGCCGATGCGGTGCTCCCAGCGTGTCCCGCCCGTGGCGGCGTCGAGCATGGTGGCCTCTCCGTCCGGGCTCGTGACGAGCAGCAGACTTCCCACGGGCACCACCCGCCCGCCCTCCGGAAGGGACCGCTTCCACCGCTGCGCACCGGCTGCCGCATCCAGGGCCCGAAGGACCTTTCCGTCGTCGTCCACTGCGAATACCAGTCCCGCGGCGTGCAGCGGAGCCGGGTTCGGTGTCATCCGCGAGGCGGGTGCCGCTCCCCGCACGGACCACATCACCGAGCCGTTGGCGGGGTCGAGCCGGGCGGCCGCCAGCCCCGGCCCCGAGCAGTAGAGGGCTCCGGCCGACCACGAGCAGGCCGGAACGGGATTGCCCCCGCCCCCTTCGCCCACGTGCACCGCCCACGGCGGCCCGGCCTTCGCCCCGGGGCCGGGCTCCGTGACCTCGGCGTGCGCGGTGGAGTGCGCTGTCGGGTCCGCGTCCGTCCCGTACGAGAGGTATCCGCCGAGCGCCCCGCCGGTCAGCAGCAACGCGCCGCAGACCGACAGGACCAGCCGTGACCGCCGCCGCGGCGGGGTGGGAACGGGCTGCTCGGCGACGATCCGGTCCCGCCGGTGGGTGACCTCCTCCAGCCGGTTCGGTCCGCGCGGCCTGGGGATGAAGGCCCGGGTGTCCTCCGACGTCGGATAGGCCAGCGCACGCAGTTCACTGATCAGCGCATCAGGGGTCGGGCGTTCGGAGGGATCCTTCGCGAGGCAGGCCTCGACCACCGGTATCAGGGCCGTCGGCAGACCGGTCAGATCGGGGTCGTGGTGGACGACCTGATACGCCACCAGATAGGGACTGTCGGAGTCGAAGGGGCCGCGCCCGGTCGCTGCGTGCACGAGTACGGCGCCCATCGCGAACAGGTCGGCCGCAGGACCCACTTCCCTGGGCCGCTGGAACTGCTCGGGCGCCATGAAGGGCGGGGTCCCGATCAGCTTTCCGGTCTCGGTCCGCAGGTCACTGTCCGTCGGCCGCGAGATCCCGAAGTCGATGACCCGTACTCCGTCGGGCGCCATCAGGACGTTGCTCGGCTTCAGATCCCGGTGCACCACACCGGCCCGGTGGATGTCCCGCAGCGCCTCCGCGAGTCCGGCGCCGAGCCGGGCCAGTTCGGTCGGATCGAGCACCCGCTCCCGCACCCGCTCGGCGAGTGTCGGTGCGTCGATGAACAACGTGGCCATCCAGGGCCGGTCGGCGTCCGGATCCGCGTCCACGACGGGCGCGGTGAACGCCCCGCTCACACGGCGCGCCGCGGCGACTTCCTGCCGGAACCGGGCCCGGAACTCCGGATCCACCGCGTGCTCGGGATGCACGATCTTGACGGCGAGTTTCAGCCCCGACGCGGAGGTGGCGAGGTGGACGACGCCCATACCGCCCGAACCCAGGACGGATTCCAGCCGGTACTGCCCGGCGTACTCCGGAAAGCCCGCCCGATCCCTGTGCAGCGACTGCACCGCTGACCACCCCCGCCGGAGCCTAGTCGATGGGGCCTGGCTATCTCCAAGGTCCTGCTACCCTGCGCGAGTTGCGCAGTGCAACGCTCAGGGGGGAGTTTTCGTATGTCCGAAAAGAGCGAGCCCGGTCAGGCCCAGAGCCTCGCCGCGGAGTCCGGTTTCCTGACCTTTCCGGTTGCTCCCGGCTACCGGGTGAACGTCCGCAGCGGTCCGGGCACCAGCTACTCCATCGTCAAGGTCCTGCCGTACGACTCGTACGTCTCGATCCGCTGTCAGGGCCCCGGTACGACGGTCTCCGGTCCGTACGGCACGACGGACATCTGGGACTGCATCGGCAACGGCCAGTTCGTCTCGGACGCCTACGTCAGGACGGGCACCGACGGCTACGTCGCCACGCGCTGCTGACCCTTGCCGGCCTTTTCGCACGCCCGGTCTCGGCGGCTCGGCCGACCGCATCGGCAACGGCCGGTGCGGCCGGCGCAGACCCCGTCTGACACGTGAGACACACCCGGCCCGGCCGGCCCGGCAAGGGATAATCGCTGCTGTGAGCGACGACCAGCGAGACCAGACCCCAGCCGAGTCGGCCGAGCCGGCCGCTCAGGCCCCGGGCCCCACCGGCCCCGAGCCCGAGCCGATCCCGTTCTTCGGCACCACCTGGGTGAACCACGACGGCGGCTACGCCCTGCGCCGCGTCGGCCTCGCCCTCGGCTCGCTGGTCACCGCCGTCGCCGCCGCCGTACTGCTGCGCCTCTCCTACGAGGGCCTGGAGATCGGCAACGTCGGCCCCTTCCTCAGCATCTCCGTCGTCGTCCTCTTCGCGATCGCCAGCTCCATCGCCTTCGCCAAGACCTGGGATTCCTTCAGCCGCCGCCCCGCCCCGTCCTCCGACGAGGCCGCCCTCAAGGGCCTCAAGGCGATCGGTTTCATCGGCTCCCTCATCGCGTACTTCCTGCGCTGCCTCGGCGAGGCCCCGGGCGAGAAGCTCCGCCGCGCCGAGTACGAGCGCGCCAAGGCAGACTTCGCCCGCCGCCGCAGCTCCCGTACGGGGAATCCGGCCGCCCGCCGCCCCAAGCGCAAGAAGTAGCCCGGGCCGCCTGCCCCCACCAAACTGCCCGGACGAGTGGCGTCCGGGCGATTGACGTCCGGCACGGCCGGAAGCATTATTCATCGCATGATGAATAACCAGTCCGGGGGAGCCCCGGCCGCGGTGCACGCCCACGGCCTGACCGTCCGCCGCGGCACCGGCCGCACCCCCCGCACCGTCATCGACTCCATCGCCTTCGACGTCCCCCGCGGCCGCATCACGGGCCTCCTCGGCCCCTCCGGCTGCGGAAAATCCACCCTCATGCGCGCCATCGTCGGCACCCAGGCCCACGTCACCGGCACCCTCGACGTCCTCGGCCGCCCCGCCGGCCACCCCGAGCTCCGCTCCCGCATCGGCTACGTCACCCAGGCGCCCAGCGTCTACGACGACCTCACCGTCCGGCAGAACCTCGACTACTTCGCCGCCGTCCTCGACCCCGGCCGCTCCGCCGCGGACCGCCGCGCCGAAGCCGTACGCCGTGCCATCGCCGACGTCGACCTCACCACCCACGCCGACGCCCTCGCCGGCAACCTCTCCGGCGGCCAGCGCAGCCGCGTCTCCCTCGCCGTCGCCCTGCTCGGCACCCCCGAGCTGCTCGTCCTCGACGAACCCACCGTCGGCCTCGACCCCGTCCTGCGCCGCGACCTGTGGAACCTCTTCCACGACATCGCCGCCACCCGCGGCGCGACGATCCTCGTCTCCTCCCACGTCATGGACGAAGCCGAGCGCTGCCACGACCTCCTCCTCATGCGCGAAGGCCGCATCCTCGCCCAGGACACCCCCGACGCCCTGCGCACCCGTACCCGCTCCGCCACCGTCGAGGAGGGCTTCCTGCGCCTCGTCGACGAGGCCAACACCCTCGCCGCCCAGGAGACGACCCCGTGAACAGTGCCCGCACCGCCGCCACCGCCGCCCGCGTCCTGCGCCAGCTCCGCCACGACCCGCGCTCCATCGCGCTGATGCTCCTGGTCCCCGTCCTGATGCTCACCCTGCTGCGCTTCGTCTTCGACGGCAGCCCCCGCACCTTCGACGGCATCGGCGCGTCACTCCTCGGGATCTTCCCCCTCATCACCATGTTCCTGGTGACCTCCATCGCCACCCTGCGCGAACGCACCTCCGGCACCCTCGAACGCCTCCTCGCCATGCCGCTGGGCAAGGGCGACCTCATCGCCGGCTACGCCCTCGCCTTCGGCGCCGTCGCCGTCCTCCAGTCCCTCCTCGCCACCGGCCTGGCCCTCTGGGTCCTCGGCCTCGACGCCGTCGGCTCCCCCTGGCTGCTCCTGCTCGTCGCCCTCCTCGACGCCCTCCTCGGCACGGCCCTCGGCCTCTTCGTCTCCGCCTTCGCCGCCTCCGAGTTCCAGGCCGTCCAGTTCATGCCGGCGGTGATCTTCCCCCAGTTGCTCCTCTGCGGCCTGTTCGCGGCCCGCGACACCATGCACCCGGTGCTCGAAGGCCTCTCCGACGTCCTGCCCATGTCCTACGCCGTCGACGGCATGACTCAGGTCCTCACCCACACCGACATGACCGCCGACTTCGTCCGCGACACCGTGATCGTCGCCGCCTGCGCCCTGCTCGTACTCGCCCTCGGCGCGGCCACCCTCCGCCGCCGCACGCCCTGACCGCACTCCGGACGGTGCCTCCCCCTTCTCCGCCCGGGTGCAAGGATGAGGACGTATACGTAGCTCACGCGCAAGAACCGTTCGGCGAGGTGAATCGGGCATGACCCAGACAGTCGCAGTCCTCGGTACCGGCAAGATCGGCGAGGCCCTGCTCAGCGGAATGATCCGCGGCGGCTGGCCCGCCTCGAAACTCCTCGTCACGGCCCGCCGCGCCGACCGGGCCGAGGAGCTCCGCACCCGCTACGGGGTCGAGGCCGTCTCCAACGCCGAAGCCGCCAAGCGCGCAGACACCCTCATCCTCACCGTCAAGCCCCAGGACATGGCCAAGCTCCTCGACGAGCTCGCCCCGCACGTCCCCGTCGACCGCCTGGTCATCAGCGGGGCCGCCGGCATCCCCACCTCCTTCTTCGAGGAACGGCTCAGCCCCGGCACCCCCGTCGTCCGCGTCATGACGAACACCCCCGCCCTCGTCGACGAGGCCATGTCCGTCATCTCCGCCGGCAGCCATGCCACCGCCGAGCACCTCGCCCACACCGAAGAGATCTTCGGCGGCGTCGGCAAGACCCTGCGGGTCCCCGAGTCCCAGCAGGACGCGGCCACCGCCCTCTCCGGCTCCGGCCCCGCGTACTTCTACTTCCTCGTCGAGGCCATGACCGACGCCGGCATCCTCCTCGGCCTGCCCCGCGCCCAGGCCCACGACCTGATCGTCCAGGCCGCCATCGGCGCCGCCGTGATGCTCCGCGACAGCGGCGAGCACCCGGTCAAGCTCCGCGAGGCCGTCACCTCCCCGGCCGGTACGACGATCAACGCCATCGTGGAGCTGGAGAGGCACGGCGTACGCGCCGCCCTCATCGCCGCCCTCGAAGCGGCCCGCGACCGCAGCCGCGAGCTCGCCTCCGGCAACAGCTGAACCAGGGGCGGGCGGGCCCCGTCACACCCGGGCCCGCCTCCCCGCTCTCCCGGCTACGGCGCGAGCAGGCCGATGGCCTCGTACGCCCGGTCCACCACGGGCCGCGCCAGCCCCCGGGCCCGACCCGCGCCCTGCCGCAGCACCTTCTCCACCTCCGCCGGATCGCCGGCCAGCTCCGCATGCCGCTCCTGCACCGGCCGCAACAGCTCGACCACCGCGTCGGCGACGTCCCGCTTCAGTGCCCCGTACCCGCTGTACCCGTCGGCGAGCCCGACCGGATCACCCCCGGTACACGCCGCCAGGATGTCCAGCAGGTTCGCGACCCCCGGCCGCGCCTCCCGGTCGTAGACGACCGCACCGTCCCCGCTGTCGGTGACCGCCCGCATCACCTTCTTGCGCACGACCCCGGGCTCGTCGAGCAAGTAGACGATCCCCGCCCCGTTCTCATGGGACTTCCCCATCTTCGAGGTCGGCTCCTGCAGGTCCATGACCCGCGCGGCCACCGCCGGATGCGTCGCCTTCGGCACGGTGAAGGTGTGCCCGTAGCGCTGGTTGAAGCGCACCGCCAGGTCGCGCGTCAGCTCCACGTGCTGCCGCTGGTCCTCCCCGACCGGCACCTCCTGGGTCCCGTACGCCAGGATGTCGGCGGCCATCAGCACGGGATAGGTGAGCAGCGACAGCCGTACGCCCTCCCCGGAGGCCTGAGCCTTCGCCGCCTTCTCCTTGTACTGGATCATCCGGCGCAGCTCCCCGTCGGTGGCGGTGCACTCCAGCAGGTAGGCCAGCCGCGTGTGCTCGTCGACGTGGCTCTGCATGAAGAGCGTGCACCGCTGCGGATCCAGCCCGGCGGCGAGCAGCAGCGTCGCCGCCTGCCGGCTGAGCCGCCGTACGCGCGCCGGCTCGTGCTCGACGGTCAGCGCGTGGAGATCGACGACGCAGAACAGCGCCTCGTCCGGCTCCTGGTCGGCGGCGACCCACTGCCGTACGGCCCCCAGGTGGTTCCCCAGCGTCAGATGCCCGGTCGGCTTGACCCCACTGAAGATCCTCGTCATGTCCTGCTCTCCCTGTGTGTGAGTGGTGTCGGGGCCATCGCGTGGGGCGACCGAGCCACTCCCGGGAGGGAGAAACAGAAACGGCCGCCGTAGCGGCGGCCGTGAGCGCATGCGTGCTCGCTTGGAAGGTCGGCCGCCGTCAGGCGGCCCACCAGCGAAGGCTGAGCGTGAGCGCATGCGTAGTCATGGGCCCAGCGTAGACGGACGGGGGCGAGCGCGGCGTGGGTTTCGAGGACGTCCGCGCGCCGGTCAGCCGGGGGTTGACACAGGTGTGCCCGATCCGTAAGGTTCTTCGA
>NZ_CP108515.1 GCF_035989305.1 Streptomyces sp. NBC_01233
GTACCCCATCGCTGCGCGATGGGACAGCGGCGCGGGTCGCTGCGCTCCCCCCGCCCACGCGATGTGGGCGGCTCCCTGCGCTGCGCTTCGGGAGCCAGTGGGGCCGGCCGCTGCGCGCCCGGCGGGCCGCGCGATGCGCGGCCGGGCCAATCAGGGTCTGACGGTGCGGCTGGTGGGGCCTCCTGTAGGGGAGTTGGAGGGAGTGAGGGAGGGCTGTGCCCTCCTGGGCGGGTCCGCTGCGCTCCCCCGCCTGACGGTCCTTCCGGCTGCGCCTCCAGAACCGTTGGGGCCCACTGCGTGGGCCTGGCTGGCTACGAGGGGGTGGGGTCGCTCGTTCGTGTTGGGTTCTAGTGTAGCGGGTGCATCGGGTTGATGCAGCATGTACCGTTGGCGGAAACACGAGACACCACCCAACCACCCCGGTGAGGTGCAGATTTTGAGCCTGCATCAGCCCTCGTTTTCAGCCCAACACTTAGGCAAGGAATCACGAATTGGGAAGGGTCCGACCTCAGCCACAGAACGGCACCTCGGATATCGGAAAGCCGGAATTCCGGCGTGCGGAGGTACCGGAGCCGAACGGCCCCCAGGGCCGGGCGGCGGAACCGCCCACCGGGACCAGCCACGCTTCCATGCTTTTGATCGTCACGGCTGGTACCACCCGAGACTCAGAGCCGCTACTGCTGTCCCCGACCCGCACCCGGGGACGGTGCCGCACGCGAAGCGAGCTCAGCCACGGAGGCCGGCTCCCCCAATCCGGTAGCTGTCAGCGCCGACACGCCCGCTGTGACCAGCGGTTTTTGCCGCGCGGTGCGGGGCGTGGCAGCCGGGGTTGGGGTGGTGGTTGGTGTCTAAAGACACCTAAGAGGGATCCACGCCGAAAACGGCTCTGACCTGCGGCGATGCGAAACCGTTTGTTCTAGGTTTCCAGAACAAACGGCTCCCGAGTGTTCTGGAGATCTAGAACAAAGTCACCCGGAACCTGACGGGTCGTTAGGTGACTGTGAGGCACCGCTTGTTCTGCCCCTCCAGAACAAGCCGGTTTACCTAGTGCTACCGTGCTCACCGAACTGTTGATCATCCCTGGAGGACTGTGCTGATGGAACAGCTGCCGATCGTCCGCCCCGGCGAGCGCGTGGTCGCGCGGTCGGACGGTAAGGGTGGCTTGATCCTGGGCGTGGAGAAGATCCAGGGCCGGGAGTTCGCCGCGAGCGCCGAGCTCAGCGGCTACGTCCTGGATGCCCGGCTGCTCTTGGACGTGCTCGGCAGTCTGAAGGCGCCCGGGAGCTGGTTCCAGGTCTGGTGCAAGCTCATGGCGCTCCAGAACGCGAACCGCGCCGACGACAAGGACCGCGCGGTCCCCCGCGGCTTCGTGAAGACCAACCAGCGTGACCTTCAGGCCCGGTGCAACCTGTCGGCGGCCTCCGTGAACGAGGCCAGCCAGTTCTTCGCGCACATCGGCTGGATGCGCACCGCCAAGCGCGGCATGCTCCAGCTGAACCCGTGGCTGACGGTGGCCGGCACCTCCGGCGAACAGGAGAAGTGGCAGAAGCTCTGGAACGCCGCTGAGGGCCCGGCCTGCATCATCCCGCACCCCGACTACCCCACCGAGTGGCGCCAGGAGCGGGAGGCCGAGAAGAAGGCCGCCGAGGCCGCCCGCCGCAAGGAGAAGGTCGTGACGCTCCGCCAGCGGCGCCCCGTGCGCAAGGCGAGCGCGTGATCTCGCGCGGCATACCCTTGTTGTTGCAGCGTCGTCCTGATCGGAAGTGGTGAGGCTCCGTGAGCAGCTCTTACGTCCCCAGCCCTCCCACAGAGGCGCCCGTGCAGATCCCCCGCGCCGTTCTGCGCATCCTGGCCCTGGTCGACATCACCACCGCCGGCCGCCGCGTCCTGGACGAGCTGATGTACCTGAGCGACCCGGACACCGGCACCGCCACGATCAGCCAGAACGAGATGGCTCGCGAGCTGGGCGCCAGCAAGCCGACCGTGAACCGCGGTTTCAAGGAGCTCCGCGAGTGCGGACTCGCCTGGAGCCTGGAAGACGGCCTCTACCAGCTCCACCCGCTGCTGAGCGGCGGCAAGGTGGCCTACCCCATGCCGATCCCGGAGATCAAGGCCGCCGAACCCGAGCGCTTCACCGAGCAGCGGCGGGCCCGGTACGCCGCCCAGGTCGCCAACCTCGCCGCCACCGGCTGACAGGCCGCAGGCGGATCCGGCCCGCGAAGCCACCAGGCGCTGCACCTCCGGGTGCGGCGCCTTCTTCATGCCCGCGATCTAGCCGGTAGCACTAGCTAAACCGGGTTGTTCTGGAACAGCAGAACAACCAGCAGGCTCTGACTCCCTCCGACACGGGACTGCTGTCGGTAGCACCAGGTGAACCGGCTTGTTCTGCTCCTCCAGAACAAGCCAGCCGTCGCCGGGGAGGCAGCTGCTGCGTGCTGCGGGTCTGCGCGCGCAGCAGCACTCGGCCGAGCAGCACGACGGTGGCAGCAGCCGCGAGTCGGTAGCCGGCCCCGGTGCAGCGGCCGCCCGCTGCACCGGTGAGGTCCGCCTTGCTACCCGAGCAGCAGCCGTGTGCCGCCCGGGTCGTGCGAATGCTGCGCCGCACCGTGGCGAACCTCCTGCTGCACCCCAGCTGGACAGCAGCAGGGGTGCAGCAGGAACGCCTTGCACCCTTCACCTTCAGAAGCAGCAGCGAGCAGCACGGCCGCGCTGCACCGGACTGCTGCCGAGGCTCCAGGTCGGGTCCGGTCGCGGGGGTCGTCTTGCACCCCAATGTAGGTAGGTACTTGTAGTACCTATGTGCGGGTTGTAGATCTCCCCCCTGAGAGCAGAGCTCGGAGCCGGGAACGACGAGAAGGCTGGCGGCGAGAAGGCGCCGGACCTCTGGTCCGCCGGTGCCGGCTCTTCCCGGTCGGCGGCGCCCCACGGGCGTGCGAGGCGCTGTACGCCGCTGTGAGCGCCTGTCAGCCTCATGATCGGCGCGAGCGGTTACCCGAAGGGCCTCAGGGAGCCTCAGGCGGCCGCACAGCGCCGGGAAGGATCATGTGGGCGGCGCGGGGGCCGTCGTCGGCAGGTGACGGGCAGGATCACCGTGCTGAGCCGGGGAGCTGATGTGGGCTCCGCCGGGCTTGCAACGCGGGGTGCAACACGCGCCCGGATCCTGCTGTGCGGGCTGTTGCCGCAGGTCAGGACCGCAACGCGGACTCTGTTGCACCTGAGTGTTGCAATGCCTGTTGCAGGCTTCCCGAGCTATGGGTGCAAGGGTGCAAGGCCGGGTCGAGCAAGGTCACAGACCCTGGGCGAAGGTCTCGCAGTACGCGAGGGATGTCGCCGCCACACGGAGGTTGCCTCTGGCTGCGGCCCGCTTGGCCACGTCCATCAGCGCCAGCATGTTCTGGAGCGGGCTGTCCTCGTCGGCGGCCGCGGACTCGGCAACCCGGGCGAGCAGCACGCGGTCGGCCTGGTCCAGGACGTCGGCCCAGGCGCCGCCGTACGCCGCCGGGTCCACTCCGGTCAGGGGCGTGAGCCACAGGTCCGCGTGCGACTGGAGCTGCTGCTCGCCGGAGCGGTAGTCGAGCACGGTGCCGCACGGCATCGTGCCGGTGTCCGGGTGTTCCGCAGGGCCGGGCCAGCCGTCGAGATCCACGGTGTGCGCGGGGCACAGGTACGCGAGCCAGGCCGCGCCCGGCCCGGAGTCCTGCGCCGGGCCTTCGCGGAGCACGGTGGCCGTGACCGGGCACTCCACCACCCTGCGCAGCCCGCCGAGGTCACGGTGGCCGGAGAGCTCCTGGACGATCGACGGCACGGTGGCTCCTTCGCGGGTCAGACCTCGATGTAGGCGACGACGACCACGGTGCGCAGCGCCGTGACCCAGTACAGAAGCCGGACGCGCTCGATGTCGTCGGTGTACTGGCGCAGCTGGGGGCCGGCGGTGTCGCCGGGAAGGGCCTCGCCGACGTCGGGGTCGACGGAGACGACGACCAGGGCGCGGTCCAGGGCGTGGATCTCCGCCTCGCTGGTGATGTTCTCCAACTGCTTGGCGGCGGAGTCGGAGAAGGCGATCCGTGCGCGGCGTGGGCTGTGCTGCGGGGCCATCAGGCGACGGCCGGGCGCTGGGCTGCGAGCCGGGCGAGGTGGGCCTCGCGCAGTTCCTCCCACGGCGTGCAGTCCTCCACCGACGGCAAGCCGTTGGCGGCGATGTCCTCCAGGACGGCGGCGAACTGGTCGGCGTTCTCGCGGGTGCGGGCCGCGTACGCGCGGACCGCGTCGGCGGCCGCGGGCTCCAGCTGCTGCCGGGCGGTGTCGGCGGGGGCCGGCTGTTCGCTCATCGAGGGCTCCAGGGCGCGTAACTGGCGGGTCTCACCACGGTATCGCCGGGTGGAAGGGCCCGGGACCACTCCGGCCGAACCCGGCTTCGCGATCACGTTCCGTACGGATCACCGGCATCCGGGAGGTCAACTTTTATGTGTCACGGCCGCCCCTCGGCCGCCCCCAGCCCCCACCTGGAGTGCCCTTCGGGCTCACCGAAACGGACATAGATGGACGTATTCGGGGTGGCGTGACACTTTCCGGGTGAGCGTGACAGCCGGTGTCACGCTCACCCTCCGTCAGCGTGACACCGGCTGGCGCCCCGGATCAGGGGCCCTCTGGGCGGGCGCGGGCGAGGAACCCGGCGAGCGAGCCGACGGCTTCGGGCTCGGTGGTGGCGAGCGTGGCCGCAAACGCCAGCTCGTCGGCGCCGGCGCCGGGGACCAGTCGGAGGAGCTCGCCGAGCAGGGCGGCGTGCGCGAGGACCGGCGGGGTCAGAAGGCCGGCGGCGGCCTCGCGGGCGGCCGGGTCGCGGTAGTGCCCGCGGTGCGTGGCTAGGGCGTGGGCGAGCCAGCTGTCGACGTCGGCCTGGACGTACCCGCCCGCGCGGCGGGTGAGCTCGTCCCGTACGGCTTCGTCGCCTTCGGCCGGCTCGGCCTGGTCCAGGGTGCCGAGGTCGCGCAGCACCTGGAGGTGGTTGGCGCGGGCCGCGATTCGGACGGCTTCGCGCAGCTCGGCCTCCCGGGCGGCCGCCGCCGCGGCGTCGGCGGCGAGCTCGGCCTGGACGACGTCGTCGACGTCCGGGTCGTAGACGGTGCCCGGCCCGGCGGCGGCGAGCAGCTGGGCGATGCGCGCCCACTCCACGAGCTCCGCCGGGCCGCGGACATCGTCGGCCAGGTCCTCGTACCGGGACGCCTGCCGCGCGTCGAACCGCGCGTCCTCGAGGGCCGCCGCGACGGCGCCGGCGTCCATGCCCTTCGCCCGGCGCCGTACGACGCGGCGGCCGATGCGGGCCGGGTCGACCGGCTCGCGGGGCGCAGCGACGCGTGGGGGGAGCGGACGGCGCGCGGTGCGCCGGGTCGGCCAGGGCGTGGTCATCATCGGCCTCGCAATCGTCGTGCGGAAGGGAGCGGGCCGCCGCCAGAGCGTTGTTCGACGGCCCGCCAAATACGGTTTATAGCAGCCCCGGAATTCGGTCGTGTCAGAACCGGAATTCTATGGACACAACGTGTGTGAAATCCGCACGCAGGCCCTTGGCTCGGGTGCCCCATTCCGTGAAATAGGACTCGGTGATGGCCTCGGCGACGAGCGGATGGAGGTCCTCCTCCGTCGCTCCGGCTGCCTGGAGCTCCAGGATCTGCTTGGCGTAGGTGGGTGAGATGTCCGTGGTGATGGAGCGCTCGCGGCCGTCGTCCGAGCTGCCCTTGCCGACGAATCCGAAGTACGCCGTGACGTCCACCATCATGCCGCTGGTGGTGGACGCCTGTTCGCGGACCTGGGCCCTGACCTGCGGTTGCCACTCGGATTCGGTCTCCTCCACCAGGGCGGCCTGGAGCCTCTTCTGCGGGGTCGTCAGGGTCCCGGCGCGGTAGCGCTCCACCGTGCGGCGGGAGACGCCCAGACGCTCCGCCAGGGTCCTGGTCGAGCCCTTCGCCCGCGTGAGGAGGAATTTGATCTGGGCCTTTGCGGATTTCGGCGCGGGCCGGGTGAAGACCTTCCGCTCCGCCCGCGCGAGGGCCGCCAGGACCATGCCGCGGCCCGGGGCCGGCTGCTGTGCGTCATTGATCGTCATAACCGCAGGGTGTGGGACCGGGCCTGTGGACAGAGTCCGCGTTCGTGCAGGTCAGTGCGGGTCCTGTCGGGGTCGGCGCCTAGGGTGGAGGCATGACGTCGTCCTCCGCCCCCTCCGAGCCGGTTCCGGTCCCTATCCGGGTTCTGCTGCCTGGGGACCAGGACGTCGTCGGACGCCTGTGGTCCAAGCGCCAGGTCCGCGACGGCTGGCTGTACGAGGTGGGCCTGCCCGCGTACCGGAACAGTCCAAACAGGAGGAATTGCATCAGTTGCAACACTCCGCACGTGCTGCCTGCTGTCGTTCTCGCCGGTCAGGGGCCTCGGGTCCGCAGAGGGGAGAAGGTCACTCGAAGGGCTGACCTGCCACGAGAACGACTGATCTCACATTGTTGCGGCTGATACAACACCGTTTGTGGCTCTTGAAGCGCCTGGATCGGCGCGCCTTGTTCTCGCGCGTAATGTCGTTCACCTCGACCCCGCACCAGCGGTGTTCGAGGCGATGAAGGATGGGTGGGCCAGGCAACAGGCTGCCCGTTTCCTGCGGGTCTCGACGATCGGCCCGCGGCTGCGTGTGGTGCAGCGGATGTTCGAGTTCACCGGCTTGTATCCGTGGCAGTGGACTGCAGCCGAGGGCGAGGCGTTCATCGCCGAGTTGCGTGGTGGCAGCAGCCCGGTGCTGATGTCGACCGCCCGCGGCTACGAGGTGATCATCACCCTGTTCATGGAGTACCTCCTGGACCGCCGTTACGGCTGGGTGGAGGAGTGCCTGAGCCGGTTCGGTGACACGCCCCGCGCGGTGTTCCACGAGGGGAACTCGGTACTGCACACCGTGGAGTACGAAGGCGACCCCCGGCGCCGGCCGCTGACGTACGACGAGGTGCAGGCGCTCTTCGACGCGGCGGACGCACGCCCGCAGCGGATCCGTGGCCAGGGCCGCAAGGGGGTGCTGACCTCTCTGCGGGATGCTGCGGTGCTGAAGACGATCTACGCATTCGGGACGCGGCGGACGGAGTCGTCTCGGGTGGACTTGGTGGACCTTCGACGGAACCGGAAGGCGCCGCGGTTCGGCGGGTACGGGTCCATGATGGTCCGCTTCGGGAAGTCGTCGAAGGGGGCTCCGCCCAAGCGGCGGACGGTGCTGCTGGTTCCGGAGATGGACTGGGTCGTCGACGTCCTGGACGACTACATCACCCAGGTACGGCCACAGTTGTCGCCTGGCGCTCATCCGGCGCTGTGGGTGAGCGAGCGCGTGGGCCGGCTCTCGCCGCGATCGATCAACGAGGCGTTCGTCGCCGCCCGGCAGGACGCGGGCCTGGACGAGTCGCTGGACCTGCACTGCCTGCGGCACAGCTACATCACGCATCTGACGGAGTTCGGGTATCCAGCGCGGTTCGTGCAGGAGCAGGTCGGACACTCGCATGCGGCTACGACCGCGATCTACATGGGCGTGTCGAACGAGTACCGCACGACGTTGCTGGAGGCGTCGATGCGCAAGCGGCTGGGCGAGGACTGGGACGTGGTGTCGTGATCAAGAAGATGGGCTACCAGTGGCTGTTGCGTCGGCTGATGGCCGAGCGGGAGATGTACCAGACCTCCGACTTGGTACCCCTGCTGGCAGAGCGGGGCATCACCTTGTCGCGGGAGCAGGTCTACCGGCTGGTGACCCAGCCCCCGCAGCGCCTGAGCATGGACACCTTCGTCGCGCTCTGTGACATCCTCCAGTGCACTCCCAACGACCTGATCAAACCGGAAGTCGTCAACGCAGTACTGCGCAAGACGGCCGACGGCACGCCCGCGGCGGTACCGCTGCCTGACCGCCGTACCGTCATCCGACGGCCCGGACAGCCATGACCTACCTCTCACCACGCCAGCGGCAGGCGCACGAAGAACTCCAGCAGGTTCGGACAGAAGTGGTCGCGTTCTTCACCGAGCGCCTCGGTCCCGCGCTGGACGCAGTGGCTGCTCAGCGGCTGGTGGAGGAGGCAAAGGGGTGGAGTCCGCAGCCGGTTCGGGTGCTGGCCGCGCATCTGGCCGACCATCCGGACGCCCTGACCGGCCCGTCGGCCTACGCCCCTGCCTCGCTCGTGCGTCTGCTCGGCCTCCTCCACGCAGCCGGCCACGGTCGCGTGGTGACCAAGCTGGCGTGCGTTGTATGCGGGCGTACCGACCCGCTGCCGCTGGAGACTACGGAGCAGGGCCGCTGTTGCGGCTGGTGCTACGCCCGCACTCGCTTCCGGCAGTGTGGCCGCTGCGGGCGTGTGGATCAGATCGTCACCACCCGCGACGACGTGCCCATCTGCCGCGCCTGCTACCGCACCGACCCGTCGGTGGTGGAACCGTGCATCGGCTGCGGCCGGCTACGCGCCCCCGGCCACCGAACCCCGCAGGGTCCGCTGTGCACCAACTGCACTCCCAGGCCACCCCGCCCGTGCTCCGGTTGCGGCCGGACGAAGAGGGTCAATGCGAACACCGAGGCCGGACCAGTCTGCGGGGCCTGCTACCGGGCCCCAGCTCGTCTGTGTGGCCTGTGCGGAGAGGTCCGCCCGATCCAAGCCCGAGCCGCCGACGGCAGCCCCGACATCTGTATCCGCTGCTACCGAGGCCCCAAAGGCGAATGCGCCGTCTGCGGCCGGATCCGCCACGGCGGCGCCGTCAGCCAGCGCGGCGGCGCCTTCCACTGCCGTTCCTGCTGGCCCCGGCCCATCCGCGAATGCGGCATCTGCCACCGCCACGCTCGCACCCACAGCCTCTGGCCTCTCGGCCCGGTCTGCTCCGCATGCCACAGCCTGCGCCGCAGAACCCCACGGCCCTGCGGCTCCTGCGATCAGCAGAGGGTGATGGTCGGCACCGCTCCCGACGGCTCCGGACTGTGTGCTGGCTGCTGCGGAGACACCGGGCGGTGCCCCGCTTGCCGGGAGCCCGCCGACCTTCTGGGCGGCGGGCGGTGCGCCCGCTGCACCCTCGCCGGCCGGGTCCACGATCTCCTCACCGGCGACCGCGGTGCGGTTCCCAACCAGCTGACGGGGCTGGCCGGCGTCCTCACGGGCGCCGAGAACCCCTACCCCGTACTGTCCTGGCTCCACCGCAGCCAGGCCGCCCGCCTGCTGGCCCACCTCGCGGGCCAGGACAGCCCCATCTCCCACGAACTGCTCGACAACCTGCCTCAGAATGCCCCGACTCGCCATGTCCGAGGCCTGCTGATTACCGCGCGCGTCCTGCCCCGGCGCCACGAACACCTGGCTCACCTCGAACACTGGATCACCCACACCATGCCCGCGCTCCTCGAACCTCACCACACGTCGGTGATCAGGCCTTTTGCCGAATGGCACGTCCTGCGTGACGCCCGCCGCCGCACTACCCGCAATCGCTACTCCGTCGGCGCCGCCAAAGCCGACATCACCGAAATCCGGACCGCCATCGCCTTTCTGACCTGGCTCGACTCCCACCAGACAAGCCTCGCCGACGCCGATCAGCTCCTCTTCGAACGATGGATGACTGAACACCGCACCCACGTCCGGAAACTGACCAGCTTCATCCGCTGGATCAGGGCACGAGGCCTCAACACTGCGCTGACGACCCCGAAGCGCCCCCGCCAGTTCGCGGGCAGCTTCCTTGCCGAACGCGACTACACCCACCACCTACGCCGCTGCCTGACCGACGGCAGGCTGCCACGCGAAGTGCGGATCATGGGCGCCCTCGTCCTCCTCTATGCCCTGCCGCTCAGCCGGATCTCGGAGCTCACGACCACCCAGTTCCGGCGTACGCCGGATGGAGCGTTCCTCACGCTGGGCCGCCACCCCGTGCTCCTCCCACCCCGCCTCGCCCTCCTGATCGAGGAACAGATGGAAGACCCTGGCACGGGATACTTCCGCCGCCAGCTCGACGACGAGATGCACTACCTGCTGCCCGGCCAGGCTCCGGGCCGCGCCCGCAACCCCCTCGGCGCCGGCGCCCTCTTGCGCTCACACGGCCTCCCCGTTCTCACCGCACGCAATACCGCAATGATCGAAGCCGTCACCGACCTGCCGCCGATCATCGTCGCCGACCTGTTCGGCCTGCACCCCAGCACTGCCAACCGCTGGGCCGGCTACGCCAACGACAGCTGGACCCACTACCTGGCGGCTCGGGACCAAGACGTGCCGGGGTCCTGACTCTTAATCGGATGTCATGCAGACGTCACTGGGCCTCGTCGCTTCGTACATTTCCCCGGTACGTCACTGCGTCGGGGCCGATCCCCAGGGCGGTGAGCAGGGTGTTGATCGCGGCTTCGTCGTCCTCAGTGTCCTTGATGACGGACACGATGGTGTCCTTCAAAGGGCTGGTGTTCAGCCGGTAGAGAGCGAAGTGGATCCCTCTGATCTGGACCATGGCCACATCGATGTCGGAAAGCTCTTCCCAGCCGTGCTCGATCGACAGCCTCAGACGGTGCGCCAAGGCCTCCAGCGGAGGCGCGAGGCAGGCAACTTCGCGGAACAGGCCTGCGATGTACCACCACATACTCGTCTGCCACGCAGGGTTCGGGTTTGGGCACGCTGAGACGGGCGCCTCTAGCCAGTCGGCTTCCGGGCCGGGCACATCGAAGTTCAAGATCTTCCACCCCCGTTTTGACCGCAGCCTACCTGGATCGTCCAGCCGAACCCATCGAGGCCCTGCCACAGCCACAGGCTGGGGAATAGCGCACAGTCGAAGTACTGCCTCTCCACCAGTACGGGGACACGGAGGAGCCGGCCGAGTACCGGGTCTGGGTGCGCGCGCCGCAGCACGTACGGCCCCTGGACGGCGTCTCGTACGACGACGTGCCCGTCGAGTACCTGGAGCAGCCGTCGGTCGTGGAGCGGGAGCTGGGGCCGCGCCGCCCGTCTGGCTGGGTGCTGGCGAAGGCCGGCGGCCGCGGGCCCGGCCGGGGCACCGTCCATGCCGTCGATTGCGCGGAGGCGCCGGCCGGGGCGCCGGTGCTCACCCTGGAGCACGCCCTGGACGTGGCGCAGCACCCGGGAACGAGGCTGTGTTCGCTGTGCGGAGCTGCGGCCGAACTCGACCCGGTCCTCAAGGGCTTCGACCGTGGCTTCGACGGCGAGGGCTGATGCCCGAGTCGGGGCCGCGCGTACAACGGCGTGTGGCGGCAGGCTCGCCCTGTCTAGTCTTCGATCAGTGCCTTGAACTGCGGGCAGCCGACGGCGTGCCACTCCCTGACGAGGATCTCGCCGTCGACGATCACGACCTCTGCGTGCCACGGCAGGCAGTCGTGGCATGCATAGATCTCGTACGCGTTGCCTTCGTCGTCGAATGCCCGAAGGTCCACGCAGCCGACAGGCGCCCGGTAGGTGACGTCCTGGTCCGAGTCTGAACCGTCAGCCATCTGCGCGGCTCTTTGCCCTGATCAGCTCGTTGGTGAGCTCCACGGTGCCCAGGTACCACCAGAAGATCCAGTCGAGGAACGCTTCGTCGTACTCGCCGCGCTGGTCGGCCCGGCGGTGGCGGAGGTCGAAGCGGTTGGCGATCTCGAAGAGGGCGCCCTCGTCCTTGCCGAGCTGGTCCTTGATCAGGGCGCGGCGCTCTTCGAGGACGCGGCCCAGGTTGAAGATGGCCGACCGCTTGCTCTCGGGGGAGGCGTCCCGGCTCCGGTAGAGCGCGATGGCGTGGCGGACGTCGGCGGTGACGTCGGGTGGGCTGTCGTTGATGGCGCGGTGCACGAGTTCGCTGCGGGCGTCGTCGGTGACGGCGACCAGGCGCCCGAGGTCTTCCCCCTCCATGGCGAGCTCGTAGTGGATGCCGGCTGCGCGGAGGAGCTCGTTGACCTTCGCCCGGTACAGGGTGCGGGCCGGCGCGTTGTGGAACTCCGAGTGATGCCAGCCGCAGTTGCAGAAGTCGTGGTAGCGCCGCATCCGGGGGCGGCTGATGAGGTCGTGGAGGACCTCGATCAGGCCGTAGAAAGTGTCTTCGTCCCAGGTCTCCGGGGCCAGGGGCCACAGGCCGGGGATGCCCAGGCGTCGCTCGATCAGCGCGGAGGCGTCGGGCAGTGAGTCCGGGGCGTCGACGCACTCCTGCCCGAAGTGCTCCGCCAGGTAGCCGTTGTCCTCGAGGTCGCCGATGATCCTCGCGAAGTCGCGTCGGGCATCGCGCGCGGTGCTGCCGTCGATGGAAAGGCCCCGGCCCTGCCTCTGCGGCCAGTACGGCCTGGGCGCGGCCGCGGGCCGGATCTCCGAGGCACGGCTGATGAGCTCGGCGAACCATTCGTGCTTCGTCATCACCGCGGGCGCGGACCGGCCCCATCCGGAGACGGTGCCGCCCCAGGGATCGACCTCGTTGTGGTTCGGCATCTCGTCGAAGTCCGCCACGGCCGTCGACCCCGACAGGGCCTCGGTCATGAGCCATTCAGCGCGGTCCGTCCAGGATGATCCGGTCGACGCAATGATGCGCTCACCTTCGGACACGAACAGGGATACGGGCCAGGTCAGCTCGTAGTTGCTCAGATCCAGACTCACCGCGTCATCATCACCCATTTGCCTGCCCGCCGGGACGGCATCGGTGAACATGCCGTGCCTCGCCCTCAAACGGTCGTACGACGATCCGTGCAGTTGTGCGGGAACTGGGCTGGCGCTGTCAGAGCCCGCTGTCACCATCCGGGCATGGCCCAGATCAGCCCCAGGCTCGCCCGCACGTACTTCGCGGAGATCGCCGCCGGATCCGCCGTCCCGCTCGACGTGGACGACCTCGTGAGCATGGTGCGGCTGCGCCAGCACGGCCACGTCGTCCTCGGCCACGTCGCGCTCCGCTGCTACAAGTTCAGGTCGAAGTGGACCTACGACGAACGCGACATCCGCCGCGCCGCCCAGGTGTTCGCCGACTTCCGCCTGGACCCCAGCGACGTCGTCGAGGTCCAGCTGCCGCCCTACCGCGAGCACGGCGACCAGGATCCGGAAGAACGAGGCCGGTCTGACTGGCGTGAGCGGATCGCCTCTTGGATGTACTGGCACGCCCGGCACACGCACCAGCGGGAGCGACCGTACGACGAGCGGGACGACAGCTGGCAGCGCATCGGCGCCAGCGGGCTGCCGGGCGAATTGACCTGGGAGGAGTTCCTCGCGGCGTCCATCGGCAGCCGGCGGAGCATCGGCAACACCAGGCCGCTGGAGCTGATGACTCGCTCGGACAGCGGCCTCTTCCTGCCGAGGGCCTACGCCGACCTGCTCGACCGCTGGGAACAGGTGACAGAGGAACTCGTCGGCCGGGCCCAGACCTGCAGCCGCTGCCGCGCCCCAGGCCCCCGGTGGGGCGCCTGGCGCACGCCGAGCCCGCACGGCTACGTCACCCTGTGCCCGCCATGCTCGGGCGCCACCTTCCAGCGGTACACCGGTCACCTCCACGGCGTGCTCTACGCGTCGGCCCGCACGCGCAGCACCCGCGCCGACGGATACCTGTGCCGCATGTGCGCGGAGACCCGGGCATCGGTCTGGGACCACTGCCACGACCACGGCTACGTGCGCGGCCCGCTGTGCGCCAGCTGCAACACCTTCGAAGGGAAGAGCTCGGCGCACTCCTTCTTGCGGGACAAGGAAGGCTCCGCGCTGCATCTGCTGGAGTGCCGCGGCTGCCTGGAGGGGCGTACCCTGCCCGGCCGCTACCACGCCGCCCTCGCCCGGATGCATCTGGAGGCGACCGAGCGCCACGTCATCCGTTCCCGCCGCTGCAGGCGCGAGCCGTGGATCGAGGGCGTCGAACTCGACCGCGGCGCGTACCGCTTCGAGCTGTCCTGCTGGTGGCACGACGCACGTTGGACGAAGACCGTGACGGTGGTGGAGGCCGCGATGCTGGTGCGGGAGTTCGTCGACCAGGCGCTCGCGGCCGCGCAGCCGACCGCCGTGGTGCCGGCCCCGCGCGCGGCATCGGACACGCCGTCCCCTGCGTGACTGCGGGAAACGGAGCGAGCCCGGACCGTCGGTCCGGGCTCGCTCTCGTTCGGGGTACGGCCCTACAGGTCGAACTCCAGGTCCAGTACGTCGTTGATCTCGACTTCCTCGAGGGACCCGGCACGTCGGCCGCCATCCTGGAAGTAGACCTCCTTGAGGGCTTCGGCCGTGAGCTGGCGCAGGGTGTTCTCACTGGCTCCCTGCTGCTGGGCGTCGAAGAGCCGGGCGGCGTGCTGCGGGGGCAGGGCGACGGTGAGGTGCCGGATACGGTCCTCGTCCGTCGTGTCGATCGGCGCCCCGGCGTACCCGAGGCGGGCGTGGACGTCGATGACGATGCCGCCGGTGGTCGCCGCCTTCTCCCGGGCCTTGGCCCGGATCTGCGGCTGCCAGCGCTTCTTCACCTCGCGCTCCAGGCGCGCGGCGAGGCCGGCGCGCGGCTTCTTGGCCTTGCCCGCGACGTACCGCTCCACCTGCCGCTGGGAGATCCCGAGTGCTTCGGCGGCCGACTTCGTCCCCTTTAGCTGCTTGACCAGGTACCGCATCTGCGTGCCCGCGCCCTTGGGCGCGGGGCGGGTGAACGCCTTCTGCACCGCCTGGTCCAGGCCGTCCCCGAACTCCTTGGCCATCGCCTGTCTGCTCCCCTACTCGCCGTTGTCGTCGTCGGTGACGGTGCCGTCCTTGATGTAACGGGCGAGGTTGAGCTCCGGGGCGTTGAACCGCTCGCGGACCTCCTCGCCCCACAGCACGCTCTGGGTGCCCTCCCACTTGACCAGGCCGGGGTTCACCCCGAGCTTGAACCCGCCCGGGAGCGGCTTGCCCTCCCGGTAGGGCAGGAAGTCCAGCGGGGTCTCGCCGCCTGCGGCGTAGACGACGCAGTCGGACAGGATCGCGATCGGGTACTGCCCGGTGAACGCCGCGTGCTTGACGATCTTGCGGTGCAGGTTGATCCGGGTGCGCGAGATGACCGCCGCGCGGATGTCCGGCCGCCACGTCGGACGGGCCAGCGCGCGCCACGGCTCGCCCGGCCGCCAGCCCTCGCCACGCGGCCGCTCGCGCAGCTTGCCCAGGCCGCCCTTCACGGTCGCCTTGATGGCCGAGGCGACAATCGCCATCTGAGGGTCGCGTGCCTTGTAGCCGTTCATCGCCTCCAGGAAGTCGGCCGGGGCGAGGTCTGCGTCGACGCCGAGGTCGGCCATGGTCGCGAGGTAGGCGTCGCGCAGGCGGTTGTACCAGCCGTCCAGGTAGCGGCCGTTGTCGTCCCGGACGTACGCCTCGGTCGGCGCGACGTCGTAGCCGAGCTCCACCGCGTACGCCACCGTCGGCGTCGCGTACCAGGCCGGCCCCGTCGGACGCTCCCCCTTCGGAGTGAACGGGGAGGGCAGCAGGCTGCCGTCCAGCTGCACCCAGTCCTTGCCGACCTTCACCTTCGACATGTCGACGTGGCTCAGGTCCACCAGCCACGATCCGGGCAGCTTCGGGTCGAAGACCGGGTTCTTGACGTGCGTGGGTGCGCCCAGGCCGACGGGGAGGCCGTTGGCGCCTGCGGCGAAGGCCATGTTGACGTCCAGGCCGACGAGGTGGCGCAGGGTGCACTCGGCGTCGGTCATGGGCCGGGCCCAGTCGTACGCCTCCTCGAAGAGCTTCTCGGCGGGGCCGCGGACGTGGAAGCGCCCCAGGTCCTTGAGCAGCGGGTGCCCGTCCGGGGCCTCGCACGGCGCCGGATCGACAGGGTCCTTGCCCAGGGAGCCGGGGGTCTTCTCGTCGGCCTGGCGCAGGGCGCCGGTCTCCTCGTCCCGCACGGCGTAGGTCGGCGGGTGCAGGGCGGTCATCAGCTCCAGGCCGGTGACGGCGGAGGAGCCGCGCGGCGTCATCACCCGGGTCGCGTACACGCCCAGGAGCCGGGCGAGTTCCGCCGGCGCCAGCTGTCCCGCCGCGCCCCAGTGACGGGTGTCCAGCGCGTTCCACGAGGGGATGCACAGCTGGACGCACTGCCGGTCGGAGCCCTTGGCGGGCCTGTAAATCCGGGCCCAGGGCCCGAAGCCGCGCTTGGTGAGCTGCCAGTCGGCGCGGGTCAGCTGGCGGATGACCTTGTGGCCCTCCGGGATGCGCCCGGCGGCCCGCTCCTCCGGCGTGAGGGTGGCCGGCAGGCCGTAGCGCTCCAGTGCGGCCGCGGTGAGGATGATCAGCGGGTCGGCGTCCTTGCCGGGACCGACGAGCTTCGGCTGCCCGAGCTTGGCCTCCTTGAGGGTCCAGTCCACCAGGGACGGCAGGGACTTGGCGGGCACGTCCAGGACCAGGCCGCCGGTGCAGTACGCCAGCACCTTCCCGTCCTCGACGTCCAGGACCGCCAGCGGGCCGTTCTCGAACCGCGGGTCGGTGCCGCCCGCCGGGGTGTTCGCCGGGGCGGCCTTCTTCGCCGCCGGGCGGCGCGACGTCGACGACGTCCTGGTGGTGCTCGCCGGGCGGGTCTCGGCGGCCGGAGCAGCAGCGGCGACGGGACCAGGCGCGGGGGTCTGGGTGTTGTCGGTTTCAGTCATGGCCGCAGCCTCGGAGGCCGGGCCTGTGGACAGAGTCGGCGCTTCGGCCGGGGCGGGCGCCCCGGTGAACGTGGCGGGCACCGGGGCGCCCGGCTCCTCGGGCGCGGGGTAGAGCTCGGCGAGCTGCTTCAGCAGTCGCGCGTACGCGTCCCGTTCCGGCGGGCGGGGCTCGGTCTTGCCCGACTCCCAGCCGGACACCGTGGCGCGGCGCACCTTCAGTGCGATGGCCACCTCGTCGATCGTCAGGCCGTGCGCGGCACGCAGCCGCTTGCGCTCCGCCGGCGGCGGAAGCGTGGCGCGGGACGCGATCAAGGCGTCGACCGCGTCGAACAACTCGGACATGCAACACCTCCTTTCGTCGATTCTAGCACATGGAGCGAACGAATGCCGTACGTTTGACGTACGAAATGCGTACGCAACTGTGGAGAGGTGCGTTGAGAGACGAGAACGTCGTTCCGGTCGTGCTGGCCGAGCGTGAGCACGAGGAGATCCTGGTGACGGAGATCCTGCCGACCTGGACCAGGAACGCCGTCCCGCAGGACCAGCCGGTGGTCATCGTCGTCGCGGGACCGGCGGGCAGCGGGAAGTCCCGGCTATGCGACCTCCTACTGGCGGTTCTCGCCCGGCGGGGCGGGGCGGTGCTGATCGGCCGCGACCTCTACAAGAAGGCCCACCCCCAGTACGACGCCCTCATGCGTGAAGACGACCTCACGGCCGGCGTCCGGGTGCGCCCCGACGTCCTGCGGTGGCAGGCGGAGGTCGAGGCGCACGTACGCCGAGAACGCTTCGACGCGGTGCTGGAAGCGCCCATCGCCGACCTGGCCCAGGCCATCGCGACGACTCAAATCTGGCGTACGGCGGGCTACCGCGTCGAGGTGGTGGCGCTGGCCACGTCGGAGGCCGAGGCGCAGCTCAGCGCGCTGGACCGTTACCTGACGCAGGTCGACGAGCAGGGTGTGGGCCGGTCCGTGTCCTGGGGCAACCTCGAGCAGTGCACGCGCAACCTGCCCCTGTTCCTGGAGGCCGTCGAGGCCGAACGCCTCGCGGACCAGGTCATGGTGGTCCGCCGCGGTCTTTATGTCCTGTACCGCAACGAGCTCACCGCGGAGGGAACCTCCTGGCGCGAGGAGGAGGCCGCTCCCGAGGCGCTGACGGCGGAGTGGGGCCGGCCATGGACCGCGCCGGAGACCTGGCAGTTCCGGCGCCGCCTGGCCAGCACGGAGCAGCGCTTACACCCGACGGTCCTCGCCCCGGAGCGTCGCCTCGCGATCGCCGGAGGGCTGGAGCGCGCCTTCGCACTGGCCGAGCCGGTGCGCCGGATCGCCCAGCCGCTCACCGTGCCGCCCGGGGTCGACTACCACCGCCTGTCCGCCAACGAGCACCGGTGGGTCTTCGACGAGCTGATCGTCCCCATGTTCCTGGGAACCATCACGCCGCAGGACGACCCGGTCACCCTCTACGTGATGGGTCCGCAAGGGTCAGGGAAGTCCCACACCGCGCGTGCCCTGCGCCGTGCGCTGAGAGTGCGCCGGCCCACCCGGATCGAGGGCGGCACGTTCAAGTCGTTGCACCCCGACTACCGCCAGCTCCTCCAGGAGGAGCCACGTACGGCGTCGGCGCGGATCCGGGCCGACTACCGGGCCTGGCAGGAGATGGCAGAAGCCCACGTACGGGCCCGCCGTGGGGACATGCTGGTCGAGATCGCTCCGGACAGCATCGACCACTTCCTCAACAGCGCGCGCCGCGACCACCGGGCGGGCCGCCGTGTGGAGCTGGTCGTGATCGGGGCGCGGGCCGCAGACAGCCGGCTGGGGACCGCGACCCGGTGCGCCGAAGTGGCCCGCATGGGCGTTGCGCCCCGCTTCACCGCGGCCGCCGCCCACACCAGAACCTTCGGCATCGTGCCCGCCGTGGTCCGCGCGGCCGAAGCCTCGCCGTACGTGCACTGCGTCTCTGTGATCCGCCGGGACCTGACCGCGCTGTACCGCAACGAACGGACCCCGGACGGTGCCTGGAGGAAGCCGGCGCGAGGCGGGGACGTCCTGGAGGCCGAGCAGCACCGCCCCTACACGCCCGCCGAAGCCGCCCACCTCCTGGCCACCCTCCAGCGCCTGAAAGGCGAGCTGCCGCAGTACTGGGCGGACCTCGTCGAGATCGCCGCGATGGCCTGGCCGCTGATGCCCGCTCACCTCCAGCCGCGTACCCTCGCCTCCACGATCACCCCGGCCCAGCTGCCCGTCCGGACGGGCTCTCGCTACAGGCCCTCCAGCTCCTGGGCGAGAGCCGCGTAACGGGCCCCGATCTCAGCCGCTTCCTCCCCGCCTTCCTGGAGCGTTTCCAGGTCGGCGGCGCATACAGCCAGGCCCTCCTTCAGGGCCTGGAGCACCTCCGGGCCCTCCCCGTAGCGTTGCCGCTTCCTGATCTGCTCGGTGTACCAGCTGGTCACAACGTGTACGGCCTGTTCGGCGGCCTCGGTGCTCCACTGCTGGAGGCGCTGTCCTACTACCCGCACCTGCTGGCCTGGGACCTGAGCCGGCTGCCCGCGAAGAAGCGCATCGTCCCGGTGGTTCTGCTGGATACCTTCGAGGACACCGCAGACCGGCACCGGGACTTCGAGCGTCTGCTGCAGCGTCTGGTGTGGCTCATGCCCGGCACCTTCTTCGTCATCGGCGGCCGCAGCCGGCTGCCGTGGGCGGACCCCGCGCTGCACGGCCAGCTCGACTGGACCGGCCCCGCCGCATGGCCCGGCCTGGCGGCCTCCTCCGCCTCCCTGACGGTCCCGCAGCCGCGGGCAGCCGGCTCCGGCGCCCGGCAGTATCTGATCGGGGACTTTACCGACTGTGCTGTGAGTGTCGGGGTCACTCGTCGGAGTGGTCTGTAGGGCCTTCGCGTTCTCGTTTACCGATCTCGGCAAGGCTGTTCGTCGTGTCGGGATGCGGCGGGAGGGGCACGTGCGGAGTGTGATTGTCCTGGATGACATTCGGGTCCAGGAGATTGTCCGAGGGGACGGAAGCCGGTCGTACACCATCGTGTGGCCCGACCTGACCGTGGACGAGGAGGCGGACTGCTTCCTCTGCCAGTACGAGGGCTCGGGGACACAGAAGACGTATGCGTACACCCTCGTCGATCACCTTCGGTGGCGGGTGCGTGAAGGGCTGACGACGGCGAAGATCTCACTGTCCGATCTGCAGCGGTACATGGGGGCGGTCGGGGCACGGGTGTCGATGCCGTTCGGCGAGCCGTGGCGGCTGCCGCCGAAACGTCCGTACGGCCCCGGCGCCCTCAAGGTCACGTCCGCCTGCTTGAAGGGCTTCTACCTGCATCAATGCGCCCGGCAGGGGGTGAACCCCGAGCTCAAGGCGGCCTTGGATGTCCGGCGGCTGCCGACTCAGCCGGACCGGGACCGGACGCTGCTGGGGCACTTGGTGACCTCGATGTCGGCCAACCCGCTGACGCCGCCCGGCCGTTCGCACCGCCGGCACCCGAAGATGCTCCCGGACGGGGCGAGGCCCGAGCTGCTGAGCGAGGTCAACACGGCTCGGGACGCCATGGTGGTGACCTGGTTGTCCGACACGACGCTGCGGATCGGCGGGCTGACCGGGCTGCATGTGGTCGACCTGCACCTGCGGGAGAACGCGGCCTGCGGCGAGTGCAAGAGTCCGCACGTTCACGTGTGTCACCGCGGAGCCAACCCGAACCGGGCGGCGGCGAAGAAGAAGCCCCAGTGGCGGCTGCAGGACGGTGTGATCACCGGTGGGGAGATCTACCGGGTGAGCCCGGCGATGATCAGCACCTACTTCATCTACATGACCACCGAGTACACGAAGTACGCCACCGGGCACGGGATGCTGCTGATCCAGCTGCACGGGTCGAACATCGGTGAGCCGTGGACGGCGGACGCGGCCCGCGGCATGCTGCGGCGGGCCGGGAGACGGGCCGGCCTGCCCGGCCGTATCAAGCCGCATCAGTTCCGGCACAGCACGATGGGCAAGATCCTCGACGCGTCAGGCAACGACCCGCTGGTGGCCAAGGAGGCGGGCAACTGGGCCTCTATGAAGATGGTCGACGAGGTCTACGGCCACCCCGACCAGCACTCGCCGGAGTTCGTGGCCGCTCTGAAGGCCGTCTGGGGTGAGGAGGAATGAGCACCCCGGTCCGCCGACTGCTGCCCGTCCTGTCACCGTCCACGACCTCGAGCCGCACCACCGGCGACCGCCTGGAGCTGCTGACGGCCCTGCTCAACGCGCCGACGTTCGACGCCGCCTTCCGCACGGACGTGATCGACCTGCCCGGTGACCATCACGTCTACGCCTGGGAATGCGGCGTCCCGCGGTGCGAGCGAGCTGTGAACCCGGGCACCGAGTTCTGCCACATCCATCTACGTGACTGGGGTCGGCAACGTCGGGAAGGCGTCAGTGTCGCCGAGTTCCTTCGCACCGCCGCGCCGTTGAAGCAGGCGTCCTGGATTACGCCGCCGGCCTGCCGGATCTGTCGCCATACTCCTTCCTGGAGTCCGGAGCGGCTCTGCTTCATGCACGCCACCCGATGGCGCCGGGCTCAGTATCCACACCTCAAAGGGGGCGCTGCCCCGGAGACCCGAGATCGAGGCCGCGGGGCTTCCCTTCCTCCACCGGTTCGTGGAGCTCGCCCTCGCCTTCCACCATGCCGTCCGCGGCGAGGACCAGGGCCTGGCCGCCACCATCGACCGGCTGCGCGTGCTGACCGCGACCGGCGACTTCGCCTACTTCACCGACATCGCTCACTTCATGGGCGCCCTGCCCCTGCCGGGGCCGTCGACCATCCGCTGGACCACGAGCGAAGACGACGTCCGCGGCGCGTGGCGCGGCCTCGTCCAGACCCGGCAGGAACACCTGCTCGCCGGAAACTGAGCCTGGACGCGCGACGGCTCCGACCAGAGTGCGTGGTCGGAGCCGTCGCCATGGACAGGCCGGGCGCCGGGCCCGGAGAAATCAGCTGGCGTCGGGGCGCTGCCCCACGAGCTGGGTGAGCAGCTCGATGATCTGGGCCTGATTTCGGTCGATCTTCTCGTCGAGCGCTTCAACGCGGCCCCCAAGGCCATCTACCGCCTGCTCCAAGCCAACGAGTCCTCGACGAACTGCCGTCAGACCAGCCGCGATGCCCTCGCAGTAGGTATCCCCCGACAGCCGGGCCTGGCCGCTCACGGGGTCAGGTCCAGGACCCGGACCGGCAGACCCTCCCACCGCTTCGGCATGGTGGTGGCCACGATCGCCCCTTCCGGCCGGTCCGCCGTCGGCTGCGCCGCGTGCTGGCTATGGGCAGCCGCCCAGGTCTCCTGCTGCGCCACGGCAAGCGCTGCGGGCAGGTCCAGATCCAAGACGGTGATACCCGGCAGTGCCGCCAAGTGCTCGGCGGTACCGGGCCGGGCCCGGTCGGCCTCGACGAGCGCGCACGAGGGCGCGTAGAGGAACCAGCCCGTCTCGGCGTGCGCGCGGTGGATCAGCCGGGAGGCCAGTACGTTGCCCTGTCCGGCCGCGGCCATTGCCGTCTCGTCCAGCACGATGTGCATCGCTTCGCTCACGGGCGCTGCACCTGCGCGAGCCGTCGGTCGAGTTCGTCGTCGAGCTCGCTCTGCTCGGCGGCGGTCGGGGCGTACCCGTTCCAGGACCGCAACGCGGCCTGCGCCTTCTCCGCCCGCTCGGCGCGCTCGGCCGGCGTCAGCATCGTTTCGGCCAGCCGAGCCAGGTAGGCGCGCAGGGACAGCCCCTCGGCGGCTGCGATCGCCGCGAGGCGGTCCTTGGCTTCCTCGGGGATTCTTACGTTGGCATCGGACATCGTGGTGCTCCTTCCCATGCCTCTAGGGTACGGGTACGTACCCGTACCCGTCCTGGCCTATCCGGCTGCTCGCCAAACCAGTGGGTGCGCTGGCACCGCTATCGCTCGCCCTCGCCATCCGCCTGCCAGCGCTTGGCGCGGGGGCGGAACGCGAGAACCGAGCCCTCGCTTCCCTGTTCTGAGCCGCGTGACGCCCCCTCTGCGGTTGGCTGCTCCGCTAGGAATTCGCGAAGCGCCGTGGCCAAACTGGTTCCAGCCCGCGCAGCTGCAGAAAAGACCTCACCGGCAGGACGGCCCCCTACCGTGTCAAGTTCTCGTAGATATGCTGTCACTTCGTCATCGCTGGGCCATCGCCGCCCGGCCTCGTAGAAGCAGCGAGTCCATATGTCGATCGCGTTCTGTCGATCTGCGCTGTGATTAAGTGCCGCCAGCTCGTTGGGTGTCAATCCATGGTGAAGGTTCCAGGATCGATGGTAGGCGGCTATGCAAGCTGCGATCTTCATGCGGTGCGAAGAAGGGGAGATATTCGATACCTTGTCTACTTGATCCTGGACCACGGAGAGAAAGAAGTTGTCCGGTGCGTCCCCCGTCAGGAAGTACCAAGCATCTACCCACTCCATGACTATGTCGGCACGCTCTTGCTTGCTCAGCGATTCAAGGGGTTCCTGGATGGTGCCGCAACGTTCGCCGGCACCGTGGACGGCAGCTGTGATGGTGCGGATGGGATCCACCCACCGCTCGGCCCCCCTGAGCAGGCTCAGGCTTTCGGCGAAGGTTGAGACCTACTGATGAGTGGGCGACTCCTCATGGTCCTCCGTCCAACTGGCCTTCCATGTCTCAACAGCTGCCTGATCCAAGGGGTGAAGCTCAATGGTTTTCGACTCCCCTCGCCGTCGGACACGTATGCGCGAGCCCGCTCCTGTAGTTCACCAATCATCCGCCAGGTGATGCCGCAAAAGTATCGAAATCGATTCTCCGTTTTCACGCCACCCTTGCGCATCGCCTTCTCGACGATCCCGGGTATGGCTTCAACTGGCAGCCCGGCTTCCCGAAATCCATCCAGGCTATTCTTCCAATCCGTAGGCAGTGCTATTGCGCCATCTTCTCCTGAAGTTGCATGTGTCCATGAGTTCCAAGATTCGAAGAAAGTGCTTCTGAAGGTCTCGCCCACCTCGTGCTGTGCAGTCATATCTGCGGCCGCCCGCCGCATTGCCTCGGCCCACCTAAGAGCGTCCCGCGAGACGTTCTTAACTATCTCGGAGTCAGCTGTCATGCTGCTCTTGCCGCTGTTGCAGGGCTCGCAGGCTGCCACGAGATTGTCCGGGGTATCAGAACCTCCGAGCGCCACGGGAACCACATGATCCACACGGAGCGTTACGTCCGGAGCGGACCCCCCGCAGTAGCGACAGGTGTACCGGTCCCGGCGCAGGACCTCGAAGCGGAGCCGATTCGAAACAGCCACATCTCTCCAATGCCCCAGCGGTTGGGATGTGCATAGATGGTCCCAGCCGAGGCACCGGTACGCGGGGGAATCGCAGCACGTCCTGGGTGCAGCCCGTCGCGAGATCGGCAAGGCACCTGCGGTCAGGAGTCGAGTAGCCCCGGTTCGCGTCAGGGCGGCACAGCGGCATGCGATGGCCGACGGCACGGTCCGTAAGACTTTTCGCGTGGCAGCCTGGACCGCGCCGTGCGCGGGTTGCCGCCGCGGGTCACCGGGGTGGGTGGTCCATGACGTCTGCGCCGGCATGGCCGCATAGGTCACAGTCGGTCCGCTTGGCCATGCCGCTTCCTCGTCTGCGGGGCAGGGCATCGGCACGAAGGTGACTTGAGGGTGTTCACCCCAACTTGCCTTGCTGGGAGGGTTCGTGACGAAATGTGGCAGGCACGGTCACCGGCGATCATGTGAGTGTCTACGTCCCATGATCCTGCTGGAAGACCGTGCCTGCCGTTGCCGAATCATCCCTCATGCCCGCCTCGCTTGACCAACTCGCCACCGCATCGTCTCTGTCGGTTGAGGAGTGCCCGGGCCTGTTGACCTGCCTTGCGACGGTGACGGACCCCCGTGACCCACGGGGCCGGCTTCACCCCCTGGTCGGCGTGCTCGCCATCTGCGCCGCTGCGGTCCTGACCGGCGCGACCTCTCTGCTGGCGATCAGTGAGTGGGCGGCTGACGCCTCGCAGTCGGTCCTGGCCCGGCTCGGTGCCAGCTGCGACCCCTTCACCGGCCAACACCACGCCCCTGGTGAGGCCACCATCCGCCGGGTACTCGCCCAGGTCGACGGTGACGTACTCGACCGAGCCGTCGGCAGCTGGCTGTCCGCCCGATGCCCGCAACCCAGCGAGCGGTTGCTGCGGGCGATCGCGGTGGACGGCAAATCCCTGCGCGGCGCCGCCCGCGCGCACGACCTGAAGATCCACCTGCTGGCGGCCGTCGACCACGCCACTTCCGCCGTCCTGGGCCAGGTCGACGTTGAGACAAAGACGAATGAAATCACCTGCTTCCAGCCACTACTGGATGCCATCGACCTGACCGGAGCGGTCGTGACCAGCGACGCGATGCATACCCAACGCGAGCACGCCGAGTACCTGGGAGGCCGGGGCGCCCACTACATCGTCATCGTCAAGGGAAACCAGAAGAAGCTCCGCAAGCAGATGAAGTCCCTTCCCTGGAAGCAGATCCCACTCCAGAACCGCACCGTCGGGACCGGCCACGGCCGCAGCGAGATCCGCCGGATCAAGGTCTGCACTGTCGCCGGCCTGCTCTTCCCCGGCGCCGCCCAGGCCATCGAACTCAAGCGGCGCCGAGTCAACCGCAAGACCGGCAAGGTCAGCACCAAGACCGTGTACGCGGTCACCAGCCTGACCGCCGAGCAGGCCAATCCGGCCCAGCTCGCGTCCTTGATCCGCGGCCACTGGTCGGTAGAGGCGCTCCATCACGTGAGGGACACGACCTTTGCCGAGGACGCCTCACAGCTGCGGACCGGCAACGCGCCCCGCGCCATGGCCACCTGGCGCAACCTCGCCATCGGAGCCCTTCGCCTGGCCGGTCTCCGCAGCATCGCCACAGCTCTCAGAGGAAACGCCCGCGACGCCACCCGGCCCCTGCGAATCCTGGCCATTCCGTGATCAAAAAACGGTCATACCTGCTTCATGCCGGAGCCCTGCCCCTGACTGGGGTACCCCCGTCGCCGACCGCTACATTAAGGGGGTTCCAATATTCATGGGCGTCGATACTGATGCAATGCTGTGTCGCCGCAGGGGTGGCCTCCAAGGGCACCTTCCACAAGGCGTCATGCGCATATTCCGATGACGAGTAAGCGTTCAGATCTATCCCCAGGCGATAGGGATTTTCGATTCCCGGATCGTCGTACACCCAGTCGCAGTGATCGACCCACCCCTCTTTCGCGTCGGGGCCTGCGGACCCGTTGGCAGCTCCCCCGAAAATAAACTTCACTTGATCATTCGTAAGTAGGTTGCACGGGCTGGTGGGGGGCCTGACCCGGGCGTCGGGGACGCGCTTCTGCGGACGGAGCAGCCATGATATTCCAGCCGTTATGACGAGCATGACGATAATTAACGTAATTACGACTGCAATCTCCAGGCGGGAGCCCCAGAACCGCGACGGGGTCGATTCCAGGGAATTGGTGGACACTGTCTCCTCGATCGGCGACGAGCACACCGTTTCAGCCGTGGACAGTCCCGCCTGCCCAGGCTCCAAGCCAGCCAGCTCTGCCGACTCGGCCGACGCGTCTGGCGTCAGCGCGATGCCCACCTGCAGCAGGGATTCTGTCTTTATTTGAACGTCTATAGGGTCGCCGGGTATCGGCGTCGTCCAGCGGTTACGGGTCAGCGCGATGTTGTGTCCGCTGTTGCGGGCTCGCTGCTGCGGCACAGGGCGCCCTTTCGCGACCAGTTCCCTGCGCACATGCTGGAACAGTGCGCCCATTTCCAGTGGGTCTGGTGCATCGGGCACTCCTTCGGCCAGCGCCCTCAGCAGTTCGCCCGAGAAGGCTGTGAATTCCTCGCCCTCTGGGGACCAGGCCAGCTTGGTCTCGGACGAAGCAGTCATCACGTACGTGCCCTCGGCGCCAGCTCGATCCGCCACTTCGGCTGATGTGGCCATGTGGCCCTGCAGCGCCATTCCGCTGTAGCAGCAGTCCAATATGACCACGCGGCTAGGAGCCGTGCATGTGTCGACCAGTTCATGGCGGAGCAGGCTGTAGGGAATGCTCCGATACAGCCGCTCGTTGTCGGACTCAGGCAGAGCAAGCAGCAGATCGGCGTCGGGAGACAAGAGTCCGTGGCCTGCGAAGTACACCACAAGACAGTCCGACGCTTGAGCCGCCGCATCGTGAACCGCGTTCAGTACGGCGTCAACGGAGGAAGGATTGTTCAGCACCACACAACGCTCCGGGTCCAGACCCCAGAGGCCAGGCTCCATCAGCAAGGTGGCGAGCTCGCGGACGTTATTTCCCACAGCAGGAAGGTCTGCCAGGTGACGATAGCGGTCGCACCCGATTAAGACCGCACGAGACCTCGCAGGATCGGGAAGGGTCATTGATCGCTCTCGGGCTGCAAGAGGTCTACGATCCGCCGAATCGCTTCCTCCGAACCGTCCGTCACCGTGACCGACAGCTCGCCGACCGTGATCGTGACAGGCGCTGTCGCTCTGCGCCCTTGCCGCCAAGCGGCGTAAGCAACGGCGAAGTTGGCCATGGCGACAGCCTGGCCTATGACCAGTTCGATGATCTCGACGGCGTTCATGGAGCCGTTGGTCTGCGACGGTGGCAGCAGCCGCACCTCGGCATCGCGGCGCAGTTGGTCGTCTTGGCGCAGCCAGCGATACAGATCAGTGACCGCTATGCCGCTATCGCCCGATTCGATGCTGACCTGAACCCGCATCACACCCCCATATTTCGATGATGCCCATAAGATATAGGCGCACGATCAATCCAAGGCTCGTCTTCTGATGCCGCCAGCAAATTCGACGGTGCCCGAGGCGTTCACGCAGCGGCGCTACTGGTTCTCGGGCTGCTGCGAGAGCTTGAACAGGGTGTCGGCGAGCGCCTTCTCGGCGGCTTCCTGTGCCTCGGCCTGCTTGCGCAGGGCCTCCATCAGCTCTTCCGGGGTCTGTGCGCTCATCGTCTTCTTCTTCGTCGGTGAGGTCGGTCCGGTATCCGGAACGGTCTGGTCAGCGGCTGCGGTTGTCAGCCAGGTGGTGACCACGGCGGCGCCGACGCCGATGATGCGGTGGAGCGCGGCGTCCAGCACCGCCGTCTGGATCTGTCGCCTGTCACTCCGCACGGACATTCCGACCCTTCGCTACCAGTACCGCAGGTCCTGGGCCAGCTGCTTGTACCACTCCGCACGCCGCCCCGTACGCCCGGCCGGCTTGTTCCCGAGAGCCACCACGGAGTCCGTGATGCCGTAGGTCAGCCGGTACAGCAGCACCCCGGTCGCCGCCTCCACCCACTTCTGGGTCCTGGCCGCCGGCGGAACCGATCCGAGGACCGTCGCGAACCACACCGGCGGCAGAGCCCGCGCGCTGAACGCGTCACTCAGCCGGCTGCGCAGCGCCAGCATCAGCTTCTGCTCGGCCTTCTCCCCCGCCGCGATCACGCCCTGCTTCTCCGCACGGACCCTCGCATCGGCGGCTAGGGCCCGCTTCGCCTCCGCCGCCGGATCGGCCTGCCGGTCCAGGTCCTGGCTCAACCGCCGCTCCTGCCCCAGAGCCTGCCCGAGCTCCGTCACCGCTGCCGCACGCTCGCGGGCAGTACCGGTACCGACCAGCCTTCCTACCGCGTCGATCACCTCCGCACGATGCTCCTGATGCTGAACGATCGAAGCCCCGAATCTCTGCACCCGCTGGCGATACGCCGACTGCTCGTACTCACTGAGCAGAGCAGCGCGGGCCTCCCAGCCGAGGCTGACCGCCCGGGCCAGCTTCCGCTGCTCAGCGGAGAACGAATCCAGATCAGCGCGCTGAGCCCCGCCCGCGGCCAGCAGCTGTCCCTCCAGGAGCCGTACCTGGCCGACCAGCCGCTTCACCGCCCGATCGGTTTCCCCGACGTGGTCCTGCAGCTCGGTTTCGAGTTCCTCGAGCTTGGTCTCCGCGCTGCTGACATCGCTGCGGATGTCACGGAGCTCGTAGCCGAGATCCTCGGTATCGCCGAACTTCCCGCTGAGGCTGCTCAGGTCGCTATCCAGGGAGTCGATCCTGTGGTCCAGGTCCCGGATCTGGTGGTCGTATTCGCCGGTCACAGGGTCCGTCCCTTGGCTGCCTCGGTGCCGTCCGATGCCACACCGATCACGAACCAGCCGGCCAGGATGGCGATGATGAACCACGCGGACAGCACGCCCAGACTCGCGAGCGCGACCAGCAGGCACAGCGCGTGCAGAGCGGCCGCGACCTTGACCTGGGTCGCGTGCCGGGCGGCGGTGACCTTGATCGCGCAGCCTCCCAGGGTGGCCAGCAGATGCGGAACAAGGACCACCAGCCACCACGCCGTGTCCCCCAGGAGGAACACAGCCGCGATCAAGACGGCGGACACCGCCGCCTCCGCGCGCCACGACCACCGCACGAACCGCTCGCTACGCTCGCGTTTCGGCTCGGCAAGCCGGGCCGGCAACTGGTTCTCGAAGTCGATGAGCCGAGCGGCCTCCGCCACCAGCTGCTCGTACTCCGCATCGAACTCGAGGTCGTCCTGGTCCAGCCGGACCACCCGCGCGTGCCGCTCGCTGAGCGTCCGACGCAAGGCCTGATGTTCTTGGTTCAGCTCGCGCTCCGTATTGCCCACAGCTCCCTCACCCGCGCTGCCCAGCCCGTCCACCACCGTGATCGGAGGTCTCAAATCGGACCGAAATTACCGGCCACCGTCACACCCCGCTGGATCTTCCTGAACAGTGGCCGGATCCGGCCGATCACTGTCCACGAATACGCGTGGGCACCGGACCAGCACTGTTGCGCGAAGGGCTACGCGTCAGCCCGACCACGCGTAGTCCCCTCGAACGCGCCGAGGCGATAGAGCGGGCAGTCGGCCTCCGGCGGCCGCGGCGAAGATGCGTGGCCCGAACAAGCAGGCAGCCCCGGTCACCCAGCAAGCGCCCGCGCGATGAGCCGGCCGTCAACTGCGGTTGCCTGCTTCCGCTCATCCGCGCGATGGCGCTGCGCCGAACCGGTGACGTAGGACCCACGGCCGTCACCATCGTCGCCGTCCTGCAGGAGAGCAGCACAAGCCGTGAGGCATCCCCGGCGGAGCAGGACCTCCTGAACGCCGTGGCCCAGCACTTGGATGAATGGGACAAGAATCCGCACGGTGTAGAGGCCCGGAAGTACGGGACAGGCCCGGGGTATCGCAGCCAGGTCCTCAAGACGACGGACCGGCCGACCGTGCTCTCAGTCCGCGGAGGCCCCTTGATCTCCACCAGGCACCCGCTCGGGCCACCGACCAGGCCAGCGAGGACAGCAACAACTGAGGACCGAGTGCTGCCGATGAAAGCTGCTCCAGTGCTGCCGTTTCCAATGGAAACGGCAGCGGCCTGCCTCTAGCCTCGCCGTTTGGGCTGGGTGAGCCCGGCCGGGTCGATCTCGAAGGGGAACGGCGCCTCGACACGGGTCGTGGCACCGGGGAGGGCGATCGTCTTCTCGACGTACCGGCCTTCGGCGAGCTCGTTGACGATCAGGCGCGGGGCCGGATCGAACTCGAGTCGCCAGTAGTGCTCGATGCCCGCCTCGGCGTACAGCATGGGCTTGAACTTGCGGTCCATGGTTTTGTTGCCGGGCGAGACCAGCTCGACGATCAGCTGCACCGCTTCGGCGTCGATGCTGACGCCGTCCTCGGCGGTCGCGCCGGCGTCGGCGACGACGATGTCCGGCACGACCAGCCCGGACGGCAGGATCACGTTGATTGCCTCCAGCACCTCCACCGGAGCGCCGACGGCCTGGGCCGCCGCGTCGATCGCAACGTGGAGACGGAAGGACGCCCGCTGGTGACGCAGGCCGGGAGCGGGGGACATCACGAGCGACTCACCAACAAGTTCGTAGCGGTGCGAACGGTCTTCGGCCAGGGCCAGGACCGCGTCGACGGTCCAGGGCCCGTGGTGCTGGGCAAGGCTGGCAATGCTCATGTCCCCTTCACCTCCTCATCGTCTACTTCACCAGTGTGGACCAGGCGCAGGGCTCTCGTCCGCAGTCCCGTGGGAAGACGTAGGCCAGGGCCGCTTCCTCCCGTGTCACGTTGTCCGCCTCAGCTGCGGGATGACCCGGGTGGTACCGGCACCCTCCGCGCGGGCCCCGGCGCAGAGCAGCGGGCCCGGGGCCTCGGCCTCCCCATCCGGGGAAGGGCCGGAAAACGCCGTGTCGGTTGAGCCGCTTATGGGGAGATACGAGCGGTCGTAACGGAACGTAGTCAAGGAGTCGCGTGAAGTGGACACAGGCGTTCGATGAAGCGATGGGGCAACTGAGGGAGACACGCAAACAGCTGGAGCGCCTGGACGACCCGACCGTGGGTCTCCCAGCGTTGCACGGCGAACTCTCCCAGGCCCGCATGAAGATCCAGGAACTCGTACAGAACGGCGTCACCGGTCTACGCGAGGAAAATCGGGAGCTGCGCCGCCGCCAGGACAAGATGATCGCCGACCTCCAGGAGGGCCGGGAGGAAGCACGGGAGGAGATACAGCAGCTACGCGCGCTCGCCGACCTCCTTCGCGGCTTCGCCGAAGCCCCGGCTGCCGTCCCGCAGCAGCCAGACCCACGACAGACTGGCGCAGCCGAGGCCAGCCAGAACGGCGAGGAGGACACCGCCGAACCGCCCAAGTGGCAGACCGCGCGCGAACGTGAGGACCAGGGGGAGAACATGGAGCAAACCAAGGGCCAGGATCTAAGGAAGCCGACCGGCAACGAGGTGGCGGAGGACGGTCTGAAAGCCGCCATCGAGGCCGCCTACCGCGGCACGGGCACCAAAAACGCACCTGCGCCCGCCATCTCCGGGCAGACCTCCGCATCGCAGCCCGAGGACCCGAAGGTCGCACACGGCGTCCTGCTGCTGAAGGCCGCCGGCGTAGCCTCTGCCGAACTCGTCCTGCACCGCGACACCTGGGAGTTCCTCTCCGCTCTGGCCGTCGACCACGGCCACTTCCGTACCCCGCCCGCCGTGGAGGACGTCAAAGAGGGCCGCATCCAGGCCGCCCTCTCGGGACGCTCCCTCATCGCCGTGCTGATCGAACTCTGGAACACCCGGACCACAGCCACCGTCCTGGAAGCCGACTGGGCACTCGCCACCACCGCCTACAACCGGATTGCCGCCGAACTCGCCGGCGCCACCGGCTCCGGGGAGACCATCCGCATCACCCTGGACGACGGACTCGGACACACCGGTATCGCCGAGGACTGACGCCCGGGAGAAGGCCCTCGCTGACGGGCCTTCCAACATCCTCCGGCGCCCGCTTGACGTTCGGGAACCTGGCCGAACGGGCGGGCCTCACCGTGAAACAGGCCGCGGCCCTGGCTACCAACCTGGTTTCCAAGGACGCGGCCCGTCTCCCACCCGAGGTAGGACCCGCCATGTTCGAGGCCCCCGCCCCCGCCACCGTGGACCGGATGCTGGCCGCCCAGCGGAACGCCGCCGACCAGTTCGGCCTGCGCGCCACCGGCCGCCGGGTGTGGGGGTACCGGGGCCGGACCCTGTCGTCGGCCGCCGGCCCGCACTGGCTCCGCGTGGTCTGCGCCGCGGCCGGCACCGAGGGCGGCACCCTGTGGAACGGCCCGTCCACCTCCCGCACCCTCCCCGCGTCGGTGCCGCGCCCCGACCTGTTCCGCATCCGGGACTGGACCACCGAGGGCTACGCCTACCGCGCCGAGCTGTACGGCTTCGCCCCGGACCCGATCGTCTCCCCGCGCCCCGTCCTCGATGAGGATCCCGGCCTTCCCGAGGTGTGGTGGAAGGAGATGACGGCGGCCTTGGGCGCCCTTGCTAGCGTCCCGCCGCCGGCGGCCCGCGAGGCCGTACGGGAGGAGTACCTGCGCCGCGTCATCCCCGAGTTCACCGGCCACCAGGTCGAGGACGTCACCTGGTCCACCGCCCACGGCGACCTCTCTCAGCAGATGGGTGGGCGCGCCCCCTCCGTGAGGAGCGGGCGCACACAGGACCGGCACCACCACGGCCCTCAGGCCAGTGGTGGGGGGATTCGTCCTCTCGTCTCGGTTCTGGTGAACCGCAGAGCCCCTGTCACAGGGCCCCGCGGTTCGTGGGCAGGACGTCGGCCGTTGTCAGCGACCGGGGTCTCGCTAGGTGGTGGCCCTTGTCAAAGGGGCCGACCCGCTTGTCAAAGGCGGGGTAGTGCTAGTGGAGAAGTGGCTCGATGAGCCGAAGCTCGGAACCGGGTCTCAAGCCGGGACCGAGCAGCCGATCCGGGGTGTCAAGCCCGGTCGGAGAGAAGGGCCGCGCGAGGCCGAGTGGATTGTCAGTCCGCTCTTCTGGCGCGCGGCCGGTGGCGTCACGTCACCCCGACCCCCTCGAAACCGAAGGCGGAGTCGGCGTGCCCGAAACCGAGCACGAGGTCAGTGCTCACCTGGCGCCTCCTCTACGGCAGCCGGGTGGTCTTGGGCCAGCTGACGAAGGAAACTGGCGTACTTCAGACGATTGTTGCGGTGGGGCTGGGTGAGCCCTGCCTCCCACCGTGCGACGGCGACACGCTGGACACCGATGGCCTCAGCGACTTCCGCCTGAGTGAGGCCCCCGGCGACGCGAAGCTGCTGTCGCACGCGAGGAGGGGGAAGCGTGTCGGCATCCACCAAGGCATCGATTCGACGCATCGGATCCGGCATTCCAGCCTCCATCTCAGGCAGCGTATCGTGAAAAGATACACCACGTGATCTAGATTCGGGATGCGCTGTTGCCGCGAACTGGCTTCTGCAGCTGGCCCGGTAGGGTCCGTGCTCATGCCCCGCCTCGCACTCTTCGATCTGGACGGCACGCTGGCCGACCGGCAGTCGGCACTCAGCGACGCCGTGACCCGCCTGCGCCGCACCCATGCCCTTACTGCGGGCGCGGAGCAATGGCTGCGCACTGAACTGGCCGACCGAGCGAATGTCGCCGACTTCGCCCGACTGCGAGCGACCTTCGCCCTGGAGGTGTCCGCGGCGCAGCTGTGGCAGGAGTACGTCGGACTTATGGCGGCTGCCAGCTCCTGCCGTCCCGAAGTCCTCGAGGGCCTGGCCCATCTGCGAGCGTCCGGGTGGACGGTCGGCATCGTCACCAACGGTGCCAGCGACATCCAGCGCGCGAAACTCACAGCGACTGGCCTCGCTGACCTGGTCGACGGCGTCGCGGTCTCGGGCGACCTGGAGATCCGTAAGCCGGAGCCGAAGGTCAGCCTCACGAAGAAGCCCAAGCCCGGCACCACCGGGGCCGGTACGGCTCCGAAGGTGAACCTGCGCAAGAAGGCCCGCGACGCCGACCGCCTCAACACCGAACTGGCAGGCCGCGCCGCCCTCGTCATCCCCGGCTTCACCGTCACCGCGCAGAACGCCGCGTTCGACGTCAGCGACCACGAGAGCTACACCGACCCGCACGGCGCCGACGTCACCGCGCTCCTCGCCGCCGCCGTCGCGGGGGTGAGCGAGTGACCACCACCGACCTGTACGAGATCGCGACCAGCGAGGGCGACGACGGCACCCCGCACCCCGTCGAACAGATATGGACTCCCTGCGCCGACGACGCAGCCGACAGCGGGTTCATCGCCCACCGCGACCTCCGCATCACCGGGATCGACAACCCCACCGACGACCACCTCTACCCGTCGCGTTCCTCGCGCTCGGACACCAGCGGTGGACCGACGTCATCGAGGCCGCCGCCGCGTACATGGCCCGGACCCACGGCTGGCGGAACCTTCACCTCTACCCCGGCGACGACCCCTCCGTACTCATCCCCCTCATTCCCCGCGCGGTCCACACCCACGGCGTCTTCTTACGGCACCCGCACCCGGACCACGGCTGCGGATGCGAGTGGGACGACACCTGGCGCATGGTCTGGACACCCGAAACCGAACCCGGGGCTGTGCCGGTAACCGCCCTGTGGCACCCCGCCGCACAGGCGACCGCCGCCGGCATCCCTAACCCTGACCATGGCGCGCCCGCGACCTGGGCGGCCTGACATGAAGGCCCGACTCCTCCGTGATCACCTGCGGGGGAGCCGGGCCTTCATGTGTTTCACGACGAGTCGGGCCCCTGCCGGAGCGCGCGAAAGACGGGATGAGCATCCCGACTTGCTGCGCATTCGAAGAGGTCACCTTGGGACGGCGAGCCCCGCATGTTTTACGGCCGTAAAACTCGCCGAGCGCGACCGCCCCCTGGGGCAGTCAGGCCGTCGCCCACCGCACGAGGTTTTACGGCCGTAAAACCACGGCGCTCCGCACGCCCTGATGGATGCTCTCTGATCATCTGAGAGGATGCTTCCCGTCCATCCGAAGTACCGGGTTCCCGGGAAGTAGTCGGAGAGAAGTACATGCCCTACATCACCGTGCTCTTGAACCGTAAGGGCGGGGTCGGCAAGTCACTCTTGTCGGTCAACCTCGCTGCGGTCTACGCAGACATCCTCGGCTGCGATGGCGCCGAGACCGCAGCTGGCCCGTCCGTAGCGGTCGTCTCAATAGACCCCCAGGGCACCAGCATCGAACATGCCGAGAAGGTGAGGAAGGCCGGCAGGCCCGTCCCCTTCCGCGTGGTCGATGCCAGCCAGAGCCTCGAGAAGCTGCGCCGTCTGCGCAGCGCCAAGGCCGACATCATCATCGTCGACACCCCCGGCTTCATGCCGCTGAAGGCAGAGGACGAAGAGGACGAGTCCATCGATCCTCTCGGTGACGGAACCACCGGAGACTCGCTCCGGGCGGTCCTCGATGTCGCCGACGACGTCATCGTCCCCCTTGAAGCAGAGGGATCCGCCTTCACCCCGACCAGGGTCACCGTGGAGCGCGTCCTCATTCCCCGCCAGATCCCCTATGGGGTCGTCGTCAACAACTGGGACCCCCGAGACGGCACCGCAGACCGCGACCGCACCATCAGCCTCGCTCAGCGCAGAGGCTGGGAGCTGTTCAACGCCACCGTCCGTCACTACAAGCCGCACACCCGCGGCATCACCAACGGGCGGTTCTGCACCCAGTACGAGTCCAACCACATCGCCACCAAGGCCAAGCAGGACTTCGTGTCCCTCGCCCTGGAACACCAGCTCCGCCGCCAGAAGTACACAGGAGGCCGGTGATGGCCAAGCACGATGAGTTCGACGACTTCTTCGGCGACGAAGATGACACCCCAGTCGTCGACACCCGAGCCGACGGCCGCCTGCTCCGCGTCCCCCTCCGCCGGCTTGCCCCCAACCTGGTCAATCCGCGTATCGACTTCGGGACCGAAGCCGAGCTGATCGACCTCGGCAAGAGCCTGCTGCGCCGCCAGATCCAGGCATGCCCCGCCGTCAGCCGCAGCGCCTACCTGAAACTGTGGTCCGACCACGCGGAGCGGATCGGTGACGTCGACTACGTCCTCGTCACCGGTGAGCGCCGATACCGTGGAGCCACGGCCGCCGGCAGCCCCACCTTGAACTGTGTTGTCGACGACGGCTTGGCCAAAGACCGCAAGACGTTCATGGAGGCCGTGGTCTCCGAAAACGTCGACCGGCAGAACTTCAACCCCATAGAAGAGGCATACGCAGTCCAATCCCTGGTTGCCGAGTTCGGCTCCAACCGCGCTGTAGCCCAGCACTTCGAACGGGTCGACGGCTGGGTCACCCAGCGCATACTCCTCACCCACCTGGCCCCCGAAGCCCAAGACCTGGTCCGGACGAAAGCCATGCCGCTCGACGCCGCGCGGTCGCTGGGCAAGCTGGCCAGAGACAACGCCTGGGACGGCCCGAAGCAGCTCTCATGGTGGGAAGACGAGCAGAAGCAGCGGGCGACCACATCTGCCGAACGATCGGCAGCCAAGAAGGCCAGCAAGGCGTCTGCCATTCCCAAGCCGCTGACCGGCGTGAAGCCTGCCGGGACCGAGCAGGAGGCCGATCAGTTTTACGGCCGTAAAACTGTCTCGACTGGTACCGCCCCAGGCGTACCTCAAGTAGCGGCGCAGCCAGCACCCATCAACTCAGGCGGTGAGGGAGCGGGACCCCGAGCATCGGACGAATCGACGCACCAGAACCGCGTACCTGACCCCCGGCCCGCTGGGCACGAAGTTGCGACTGCGGGGGTGACATCAGACGGCCCATGGCACAGCGGCGCTGCGTTGATGGACGCCGCCGTCGAGCGCCTTTCCCCGTCTGAACGCAGCAAGTTCATCCTCCGCTACTTCCAGGTCAGCAGTGGGGTCGACGCGGTCATCGAGGACATGAGGGGCACGCTGACCGTCGAGGATCGAAGCTCACTCGCCGTCATCCTGGAGCAGATCGCAAACGGACTCCTCAGATAGCTCCAGGGGCCGACCAAGGGCCTGCGTGGTATCCGCGAACGCTCCTAGGAACCGGCTGCGCAGCGCGCAACACGGAGGCCCTCAGGGTGAGGCTGACGGTGACCCGTCCGGAGGCGAGGACCCGGGCGTACGTTCCAGGCCCGCAGGCGGCCAGGGCCACCGCGAGTGAGGCCGCGGCCGTCTCGGCCGGCCCTGCACCCCAGCGGGTTCGTCCTCGGCTGCGGGTGCCTGGCGAGGGAGTCCGAGGCGGGCGGCGAGGAGCACGGCGAGGGCCTGGGCGGCAGCCGCGTTCAGCGTGACGGTCACCAGGGCGGCCCCGAACTGGTGGACACGGTGCCGGGTCAGACCACGGGCAGTGGGCGCCTGGCGCAGCGCCGCACTCGCTCCGGCCGCCGCTCTGCCACCGGCGGCGTCGCCCGGCTTGGTTCCGGCCCCGGCCTGTTCGGCGCGCTCCACGACGGCGGCCGCCGCCACAGGCACGACCGCGAGGATCTCCGCGCACTCAGGGTCGAGCTGGGCGAGCGCACCGGCCAGGATCCCGAGGGCGGCGGCCACGTCCTCCACCGCGCCCACGCTCCACCGCGACGGGGTCGGCGGCGTCGGCCAGCGTGCACGCCGCGACGACGGCCTCCTCCGCCAGCACCTCCACGTGGCCCGGCTCGGTCGTCAGCTTCATGTTCCGCCCAACGAGATGTGACCGCGCAAGGTCGTGCGCGCTGATCACATGATGACGCCCGCGACACCGCTGGCCGTGCCAGGTCGCGGGGGCACCGGGCAGCCCGTAGACCGGACGTAAGGTGCTTCGGCCGCCGGTGGAACCGATGCTGGCGCAGGCCCGCGACATGGTGCCCGCGCCTGGCGCGCTGCCCGGTGAGCTGCGGTTCCAGCAGAAGTTCGACGGCTGCCGGGCGATCGTCTTCACACCGTGGCCGGCGCCCGGCCTGCTGCTGGTGCAGTCCCGCCGCGGCAGCCTCCTGCACAGCCGCTTCCCTGATCTCGTGGCCGCGGCCGCAGACCTGCCCGACGGACCGGTCCTCGATGGCGAGCTGATCGTGTGGGCTGAGGGCCAGATGCCGTTCGAGGCTCTCCAACGGCGAGCGGTCTCCGGCGGCCGCACCGCCGCCCGCCTCGCCGCAGAGGCGTCGGCACACTTCATCGTCTTCGACATCCTTCAGATCGACGGCCAGGAGCTGCTGCACATCCCTTACGGCACCGTGCGAGGACCGCAGACGCTCGTGCTGGGCCGCCTCGACGAGACCGGGGCGCTGCGGCCGGTCGGCCGCAGTACGCAGCTTCGGCCAGATGCGGCGCGCGACCTGGCCGAGCGGCTGACGCTGGCATGGCCCGGGCATCCGTGGGAGGGCGTGCGGTTCACGACCTCATGGGGGTCGCGCACCCCGCTCGAGGTCGTGCTGGTCGATCCCACGCAGGTCGCCGAGATCATGGTGGACACGGCACTCCGGACTCAATCGAGCCACCGGGAAGCCAACCCGGCGAGGTAGGAGAGGGACAACGCTGTCGCGGTGATCTGGAATCCGATGGTCCCTCCGGCCCAGTGGGCAGACAAGGCCGTGGCGGAAGCCACCCAGATGCTCGAACACCAGCTGCAGCCGACCAAGCTGGCGAGTTTGGAATCGTCGCCGAAACGGCCGGCCACCCAGGAGCGGAACCCCGCCGCGAGTGTGTCCTTGGTGATGAATCTGGTGATGCGGCACGTCGTGCCGAGGGAAAGGAGAAACTCCACAAGGGTCATGAGATCCACCCCGTCACCGTGAGGGCACCCGGACGGTCGCTACTGATTGGTGATGCCAAGGCCGCCCGTGCGTTGGTTGGCCGCGTCGGCTTCTTGCCCGGTGTAGTACTGGCGCACGGTGCCGTCGGGCAGGTTCAGCTGGTAGATGACGACGGTCGGGCGGGCACCGCCGCCGCAATTGCAGGCCATGTTCCGCTCCTTGTGTGACTCCTGCGGTGAGGGGCGGCGGGCCGGTCGGCGTGCCGCCGTACCGCCCCGCCTATCCTTGTGCTCCAGCAGTCGTCTCCCGTACTTGCACTACGGGAGACGACTGCTCTTCCGGGTCGCTCGTCAACTCATCTGCCGGCAAGCCCGGTTCACGTGAAGTCCCGTAACCTCTGCGGCCGCAGTGCGCGAGCCGGAGCCGAGCCTCAGGGGAAGCAGATGGACAGGGTGCTGGACGAGGAGACGCCCCCGCTGGTCGCGGTGTAGCCGGAGAACAGCACCTGCCCGATGGTGAGGGTGGCTGTGCAGCTGGCATTGCCGCTCGCGTTGGCGACGGCGGTGCACACCACAGGGCCAGCGGGGCCGTCCAGGTGGAAGGTGACCGTAGCGCCGGGAGTCGCGCCACTCGCGCTGAAGGTGGCGGTGGCGAAGGCCCAGGGCAGCGGGGGGATGTTGAGCCGGTAGCAGGCGGGGTGTGCTGTGAGCCCCGTCGCCGCTCCCACGGTCACGGTCGTCGTGGCGGCGACACCGATGCAGGTGCAGGTGGTGGTCGCGGCGAGCACGGTGGCTGTGACGACGGTGCTGCCGACGGGCAGCGCACTGGTGGTGGCGGTGGCCTGGCCCGCTGCGGTGGTGACGCCGACGCCGAGCGGGCCGCTGGTGGTGGCGAACAGTACGGTCGCGCCCGGGACCGGAACACCGCCGCAGGTGATGGTGGCGGTGAGGGTCACCGGCTGGCCTGCGGCCGGGTTGGCCGGCGAGGACGACAGGGTGACCACGCAGTCCGCCGCGGCCGTGACGGTCACGGTCGTCGTGGCGGCGACACCGATGCAGGTGCAGGTGGTGGTCGCGGCGAGCACGGTGGCTGTGACGACGGTGCTGCCGACGGGCAGCGCACTGGTGGTGGCGGTGGCCTGGCCCGCTGCGGTGGTGACGCCGACGCCGAGCGGGCCGCTGGTGGTGGCGAACAGTACGGTCGCGCCCGGGACCGGAACACCGCCGCAGGTGATGGTGGCGGTGAGGGTCACCGGCTGGCCTGCGGCCGGGTTGGCCGGCGAGGACGACAGGGTGACCACGCAGTCCGCCGCGGCCGTGACGGTCACGGTCGCCGTGGCGGCGACACCGATGCAGGTGCAGGTGGTGGTCGCGGCGAGCACGGTGGCTGTGACGACGGTGCTGCCGACGGGCAGCGCACTGGTGGTGGCGGTGGCCTGGCCCGCTGCGGTGGTGACGCCGACGCCGAGCGGGCCGCTGGTGGTGGCGAACAGTACGGTCGCGCCCGGGACCGGAACACCGCCGCAGGTGATGGTGGCGGTGAGGGTCACCGGCTGGCCTGCGGCCGGGTTGGCCGGCGAGGACGACAGGGTGACCACGCAGTCCGCCGCGGCCGTGACGGTCACGGTCGCCGTGGCGGCGACACCGATGCAGGTGCAGGTGGTGGTCGCGGCGAGCACGGTGGCTGTGACGACGGTGCTGCCGACGGGCAGCGCACTGGTGGTGGCGGTGGCCTGGCCCGCTGCGGTGGTGACCCCGACTCCCAGGGAGCCGCTGGTGGTGGCGAACAGTACGGTCGCGCCCGGGACCGGAACACCGCCGCAGGTGATGGTGGCGGTGAGGGTCACCGGCTGGCCTGCGGCCGGGTTGGCCGGCGAGGACGACAGGGTGACCACGCAGTCCGCCGCGGCCGTGACGGTCACGGTCGCCGTGGCGACGCCGCTTATGGCACCGGCAGCAATTACCGGGCCCGTTGTCGTCGCTGTGAAAGTGACGCTCGCATCGCCGAGGGCGTCTGCGGTTGCCGTCTGCGGGGCCACCGCGTCGTAGGTAAAAGTGATCAGTTCTCCGGGTGCGGCACCGGTGACGGCAGCTGTGAAGGTCTGGCCCACCGCGACGGTTGCGGGGGTGAGAGTGAGAGCGAGTGCCATGTTGGACAGCCCCTTTCGAAGGCTCCGTGAAGGACGTGGGGAGCTGCTGCACCCGGGAGGACAGGGAGCCGTCCGAGCGCTCGCACCTGTCGGGGGTGCCCTGAAGAGCACGGCGAAGTGGCGCATCACGCCGACAGCCGTCCATGGTCCCCCGACAGGGGATGGGCACCCCACCGTCGTTAACACCGATTGAAGGGAACGGCGGGACGCCGCGCTATGGCCGACGACCGGGTTAGCTCGGATGGCGTAGCGTATGTCGGTGGCGCGTGCCGCCCCCGGCCCCATGCCCCTACGACGGCGGCGCCCCGCCGGGTGACGGGGGGCCCAGCACTGGACGTGCTGCCGGGACTCAGGTGGCGAACTCCCTTCCTTGACCCCGGTAATGAGCGACGACCAGCCGTCCGCGGGACTGGCCGGGGCGGTCCGGCCGGATTCCGGTCCGGATCGCGTTTGTGCGCCGCAGGCGGTGGCTGCTGACCACGCGGCGGATTGAGCCGGCGCTGCGGAAGAGACCCGCCGGGGCCAGTGTTCGCCCATGTGGGGGTGCCGGTTCGTTCGCTGGCACAGAGCCGATTAAGGCACTCGAGCCCTCGCCAGTCTCTCTGGTATTCAGCAGAACGCTTCGATCAGGCTGCGGGTCCCGGTCTTCGTACCGCGAGTTGAAGATCGACGCCTTCATGACTCCCCTCTTCGCACCGCCTCTGCCTCTGCCTCTGCCTCGCACAACGACGAAGGTGAATGCGTGCAGGACGACGACACGGGATCCCTCTGTGAGCAGAATCGTTCATACAACCTTTGTAGGTGACATGTCGTGATAAGCCCTGCCCCGATGCATCTTCACATGTACTTTCTGAGCGACAGGAGGGGTAACGATGACCGACCTACCGGCCTCAGTGGACGTGCTACTCCGCGCGCCCCGTACCGTCTTGCCGCCACCAGCGGTGCGGGGGCGGCTCCGAAAAGCCCACGGCCTCACTCAGACACAACTAGCCGAAGCACTTGAGGTGAAGCGACTCGCGGTGACCCGGTGGGAATCGGGTGATGCAGAGCCTCGGGGCCAGCGTCGCGAGGCGTACGCTCGGCTACTTGCGGAACTGTCCGCTCTTTACCCTGCAGCCCTCGCAGCCTCTGCCGATAAGAGTGTCGAGATGCCGCCGTAAACGCGTGGAGCGGTCTCCGTCGCCACAACGGGGACCGCTCCCTGGCGATCGACTCGCAGAACCTTCCAAGAACCCGAGTCGTGAACAGCGAAGTGACCTCTGTGGTTACACCCGTGAACGTTGGGTTTGCGTGGTCACCACCCCAGGATAGGGAACCTCGTCAGGATAGCCAGCACAGGACATACTTTTCATGCATGTCTGGCTACATCTCTGCTCTCGACTCCCCTAACAGGGAAGATCCGCCCGATGCATCACCAGACGCGCCTCCGCCGTCGACTTGTAGGTGTGACCACCTTCTCGGCCTCGAACGCCCCGGTCTGGCCTACCGGCGCCCACGCCCGGCTCAGCGGGACCCCCTCGAAGATTCCTGTCTGCTTTACAAGAGCAGAGCCCCCGGCCGAAAACCTTTTGTCTCTGCAGATAGGTCTTCTGGGGCGGAAACGACACACAACTACACGCCCTAGCATGCCGTCGGCAGCACAGCTCCGGGTTCGTTGGGCTCTGTGGGTGGTGGTGGCCAGTGAATGATGACTTCGGGAGCAGTTATCTGGAGCGCTCCTGGGAGGCCCCGGAAGACGTGATCCTTCGGCGTGAGTTGGTGCGCACGCCGGGCCTGCAGCCGGAGGATCTTGGCGTGCTGGCGGAGTTGCTGCTCCGGGACCCTCGTCTTCCATCGACCATGGAGGCGATCCGCAAGGACCTCCAAGCCCGGGGCTGGAAGATGGGTAAGGACCGGTACAACGCGATCGCGGGCCGACTGACCAAGGCCGGCCAGCTCGCCCGGATCTCCGTGTACGACGAGGTCGCCCAGCGCCCGACCTGGATCACTCGGGTCTACCGAAACCCGGCCAACAACCAGCAGTACATCGATCTCGGCCTCACCGTATCCTTGCAGGTAAGCGCCGCAAAGCGGGAAACCAGCGATCCGGGGCCGGAGGCGGAACCCGAACCGCTGGAAACCCGCGTTTCGCCTGCTCCGAGGCGGAATACGGGAAACCCGCCATCCGGATCCGGATGGCGGAAAACCCGCGATCTGGAAACCCGCGTTTCGCCTGCTCGGAGGCGGATTGCGGGAAACCCGCGATTCGACGTCCACCCCCCACTCCCCCCGGGGGAGGAGGATTCCTCCCCCCCCTACCCCCTCACCGCGGGGTCCCTGCCATCGCAGCGGAAGGAAGCGCAGGAGTTCTCCCTTGAGGAGATCCGGTCTGCTGAGGACTTCCTGCAGCAGATGCAGCAGTGGCAGGCAGGGCTGGCGACTGCGCGCAAGAGCGCTCCGAAGCTGCTGTCGGCGATGCGAGCGCAGGGCTGGCCGGCGCTGACGGCCATGGACGACTGCCAGCGCCGGATGCTGGAGGACGAGATCTTCAAGAACACCACCGGTGCGGCTTCGTGGGTGAAGTGTCTGCCCTTGTGGGTGGCGGACCTGCGCCGCTACCGCGCTCCGGCCCCAGCACCAGCTACACAGCCGGGACCGGCGCCGCAGGACCTCGCTGGGCTGCGGGCGGTCTGCCCGGCATGCGATCAGTACGGCTGGGCCGTGGACGGCGACGACGACGGCCCGATGCGCCGTTGCAGTCATCCGGGCATCACGGTCGGCACCATCAAGGAGCTGCGGTGAACGCTTTCGACCTGGACGTTCCCGCGCGGCAGCCGGACGGATCCATGGCCGCGAGCACTGAGGCCGAAACGGCTGTACTGGGCGCCTGCCTGACGGCTACGCCGGCCTACGACCCAGTGGCGGCCGCCGCATCCGTCCTGAGTGACGGCGGTGACTGGTACCACCCTCACCACGAGACGATCTGGCGGGCGATTCTGGCCCTGCATGGCCAAAGCAAACCCACCGGTGTGCCGATGGTCGAGGCCGAGTTGCGCCGGAGCGGTGACCTGGAACGCATCGGTGGAGCCGTTCGGTTGTCGGAGATCGCCACCCAGGCGTGCACTTCTGTCGAGGCAGCGCACTATGCTGAACTCGTCCACGGCTATGCCCGCCTGCGCCGCTATCAGCAGGCCCTATTGCGCGGAATGCAGACGGCCCGTCAGACCGACCCTGCTGCCGTAACCGACGCGATCACCGCGCACCAGGCCGAGCTGGAGCACCTCGCCGCCGACCAAAGCGTCGACAAGGGGCTCTTCGAACGGTTCGGCGACTGTCTGCAACAGCACCTGACCAGCCTGGAGACCGCGATTGAGGCGGCGGCCGTCACCGGACTCACCGAACTCGACCAGGCCCTCAAGATGCAGCCAGGGAACATCGTCGTGGTGGCCGGGCGGCCGGCCATGGGCAAATCGGCGATAACACTGGGCATCGCGCTGGCCAATTCCCATTCCGGTAGGACCACCCTCGTGCACAGCCTGGAGATGGGCCGCAACGAGGTCACCAACCGGGTGCTCGCCAACCGGGCCCGCGTCAACCTGCACCGCCTCATGGAGGGCGGGCCGGCCGTTACCGACGACGACTGGACGCGCATCGCCCTGCGCCTCCCCGGCCTATCGGCACTGCCGCTGTGGATGGACTACACCCCCCGCGTCACCCCAGGCCTGATCCGCACCCGCATCAAGGCCCTGTCCCGGCAGACGGGTCAAGCACCCCTGGTCATTGTGGACTACGTCCAGCTCATGTACACCGACCAACGCACCACCCGGCAGAGCCCCTATGAACGTGTCAGCGAAGTGAGCCGCGAATTGAAGATCATCGCCGAGGAGACCGGTGCTGTCATCATCTGCTGCGCCCATCTCAACCGCGGCTCGGAACACCGGGACGGCAAGAAGCCGCAGGTGTTCGACTTGCGTGACTCAGGGCAGCTCGAGCAGGATGCCAGCGGCATCGTCCTGCTACACCGCGAGGACGCATACGAGCCCGACAGTCCCCGCGCAGGGGAGAGCGATCTGATCCTCGCCAAGAATCGCAATGGCCCCACCTGTTCGATCACTGTCGCGCACCAGTTCCACTACTCCCGCCTGCGGGACATGACCCGTAGTACCGAATAAGTCTTGTGTAGCGTCTCAAATCCAGCTTCATAATCTCACCGCCCGCTTCATATCGACTGCACTCTATGAAGCGGGCCGTGAGACACCGCAGGTCACTGGCCTGCCCGGTCCGGCGGGGCATCGGTGCCCCGGAGGAAATGCACCAGCCGCTGAGACAGCCGCAGATGAAGCGTCGTGAGACACCGCGAGAAGCCGCAGGTCACGGCCTCGGTGTATGCAGCGAAGCGCGAGATCCTACATTTTCGTTTAGGGTCTCAAATTTCGTGGCCAAATCTCATCAGCGATGGCCAAGCGATGACCTATCTGACACGAATCTGAGACTGGCAGGTCAAGCCGCTCTTCGTATGGGTGATTGGGCTCCGATGCTGGTGCCCTGGTGGAAAACTCGCTGACACCGTGGGCTCACGGGGCATCGCCCTCCGAAACGGCCCAACAGGACTACAGGCACCGAGGGATCCCCGAACGGGACTGGCTGATCGAGTATTATGTCCACCGCCGCCGAACTGCCGAACCCTGCCCGACCTCGCCGGGGAGACCGGCATGAGCACCGCGAACAGGGCCCGATGGGCCCATACCCACAGCGGAGCCAGCCACTACACCGCTCTCCGCACCTCCGACCGGGCCCGCAGACCTCCCCGCAATGCTCAACGTGGCACGACCATGAAGCTGACCCGCTTCGGAGAGCGCGCCGTCACGGCAGCCCGGAAGATTGCGGCTGAGTTGCACGGCGCCAAAGTCCAACAGCAGAGGGGTAGGACGGCGCTGAACACAAGCGTGGACGGGACCGAGTGCCAGCCTGTCTGCGCAGAACGGAGGCCAGACGGTGATCTCCCTCCAGCGTCTCGAGATGGCGGGATCGGCGGGCGGGCGGACTGAGTTGGACGTTGGCAGCCGTCTCTGGCCGGTCTACAGGGCGAAGTCGCTGCGGCGGGTCCAGCTGACGGGGTTGCGCCAGAGATCGGCCTTGGCGGCGGGCCAGTCCATCTGCCATCCAAGCCGAAGCCCGCGTGCTCCCCAGCCGTCCGGCTGCGCGTCTGGGATCTCGAGTCCCGCCGCGTGCGCGGCGAGCGCGGCGTCGTAGACCTCCTGCGCGCGACGCAGAGCCGCGGCCGGGGAGTCGGCGACCCCAGTGAAGACGTGTAAGCCGCGCCGGGCCGGGTCGGTGGTGTCGTGTATGGGGACGTCGACCACATGGATGCGCGGGTGCATGACGTCCAGCTCCTCTCGATCTTTGGTGGTGCGGACTGCCGCGACCACCCCGGCCTTTGTCAACGGGGGAGACCGGGGCGAACGCGGCGTCCTTCACGCCAGTGGGGCCGGGCCAAAGCTCCGGGTGAAATGTGATCTGGCTCTGGGGATCACCAGCGCGCTGTGTGGAGGGTGCTGCGACGCGCGGCGATGCCGTCGTCTCCGCAGCCCGACAAATACGGGCATGGCGGTGATCGGTAGGCGCGTCCTTGCTGCACATACGAGGCCGTCCGCCTGATGAGCGTCTTCACCGCCGTGGCGCGCTGACAGGGTGAGGGTCGCAGGTGAGCACCCGGGCGCTCAGGCTCGACCGATCGCTATCGGAGGTGAGCGCGCCAGCCTCGGGTGAGCGTCGTGAGCGTCACCGGTGCCCTCGGCGGTCGGTCCCTTGCTTTCAGGGTCTCTTCATGCGCGGCGCCTACCTGGCAGTCCCGGTTGTGTTCGGCCCGGCCGGGGAGTTGCTCCGATCCGCCTTCGCGGTTGGGAGCCGGCGAAACCACTGCGTCTTCGGTGAGCGGTGGTATGTCAGGCTGCTCGTGTGCTGTCGGCGAGGTAACGGTGCCGCGAGCGGGCACGTGCTCCGATGTGATGGGGAAGTCGCGCGTCGAGCCAAAAGGGCCCGCGTCAGCCGGTGCTGGCCGGTACCGGCTGACGGATCCAATGCCCTCTCCCAGGGGGTACCCATCGCGGCAGCCCACGCCCACCACAGCGGCCGGCAGTGGCCGACGCGCGCAGCCGCTCCCCCCGGAGAGGCTGGGCGGCCCACCGGTTGGATACACTCCGTTATCCGCTGGACTGGCATATGACCGCAACAGTGGACAAACGACTATCACCCGGATGGCGTAGTTCGGCTCGTTGGGCTGTTTGTCCGGATACCCATGGGGCTGCGGGGTCGACGCAGGCGGGCGTGGCAAGAGCACCCGGGGTGTGAAGTTGGCGCTCGTGAGGTCGTGCCGCACCCGGCGTCACACCGATCGGGTGGTGCGGCGGCCGGGGCGTTGCTGCCCCTCGCTCTGACGTCGTGGGGCCTTCTATTCCGCTGGAGCGTCCGTCGTCCTCTCACAAGGGGGAGAGAACCTGGGCACTATGCGGGGCTCGAGCCCCGAAAGCCCAGAGGCTCGACCGGTCCGTCGAGTTCACTGACCCGGCGCCCCCGCTGGGGACATAGCCATCCCCACCGTCCGCCTGTACGCGTTGTCCAGGTGTGCCTCCTCGGTACGCGCTCGAGCGTGCGCCGACCTCGTCGCGTGCCACCGGGTAGCGTTCGCCGCCACGACGCGCCCCCGCTGTGCGGACGAGGTGATCGAGGTTTGCGTACGACGCTGGACGGGAGGCAACGCCGCAGCTTCCACGATCTGCTCGTCGAACTGCGGGGCTCGGTCTCGGCCGGCCACCTCGTGGGCCGACCACTACCGCGCCCGCCACGTTCAGGGGCAGGTCCGCCCGGCTTGACGTCGCGACGGACGTACTCTGCGCTGTAGCCCCACCCGCGGCCGCGGCGCGCAAGCATGAGCGCGACGCCCACGGCGGTCGCAACCGACGGCGGGTGACGGCAATCGCGGCGACTCTACTGGGGCGTGCTCGCCCGAGCTCGGGGCTCGGGCCAGCACCAAACAACGTCCATCGGCTCGAGCGGCACCCCAGGGCCGACCGGGCCTACGCGGCCCCCGTCCGGGACTACGGAGCGTGACCGCATGTACGTCGCGAACGGGGCACGAAGGTGCTGCACGTGTTTCTACAGGTGCACCTGCTGCGTGGGAGGCCTGCCGGTGCGTCCATTCGGGTGATGTGGGGGGAGCACCCCTAGAGATGCCGTCCGACGTGGGTGCTTACTAATTGCGAACCGGCGGGTCGCCCATCCCATCTCCGGGAGCTCGGTTGCGACCCGTTCCGTTCGTTATTCCCAGCATGTGAACTGCTGGACGATCAGGGCGAGTTCCAGTTCCCACAGCAGCTTCTGGACAGAGCGGGGTGCCACTCCCGTCGGTCGCCCCTGCAATCAGGCGCGTTCATCACCCTCCAGGGAGTTCATCATGAACCGTTCCCGCCTTGCCGCCGCTACTGTCACTGCTGCCATGGCGTTGGCTGCCGCGGTGGGCATCGCCCCCCTTGCCGCTGCGGCTCCCGCCGCCGCGGCCGCCTCGGCCTGTGTCAACGACCTCGAGGCCGCCCAGGCGACCAACGACGCGGCGATCGCTGCCGACCAGGTCAACGACACGGCGACCGCCCGCACCTACAACCTGGCCACCGCCACCTCGCTCGTCGCGGCAATGGGCGACTGCGCCGGGCAGCCGCCAGTGGTGGGAGCCAACGTCCTCACCGCCTCCGCGAGCAACGCGGTCGCCCTCGTGTACAACCTGCTGGGCGCCTCGGGAGCGGCTCTGGCCTCCGAGCAGGCGACCGCGTCCGCGCTCACCCAGGCGCTGGCTGTCGCGACCTGACGGATCGCAGGCCGGAACCACTGAGCAGGGCGGCCTGCCTCTCCACCCCGGCGGCGGCGGGACTCCGCCGTCGCCGGACCACAAGGCGTCCCTTCCAGCCGGCCACCCGCCGTCTCCGTCTCCCCGGGCGGGGGTGGCCGGCGCGGGCGACGCGGCGAGCGCGCCCCTCATACCAGAGGTACCGAGAGGCGTAGGCAACCGCGGTCGGTCCACGGACAGAGCGCGGGGAATTCGGTTCCGGGGGCGACGCTTGGCTCCTTTCCTCACACGACGAGGTCACAATGCTGGTTTCCCATTTCTACAGGTCCCTGTCCAGGACCTGTTTCCTGGTCTCCCGGTGCCTGATTCCCGGACGTGCTTTCTTCCGTCCGCGATGAAGGAGTAGAAGCCGCCACGTGCGGCGGAATGTGCGGCCACGAAGCTCAGAGCCGACAACAGTAGAAGCCGGGCAGGAGTGCGTTCACCCCGGGCCGCCACCTCGACACAGGAGCCGGATATGCCTGAAATGATAAGCGTGATGCTTACCGGAGGGCCGGACTGGGCTCCCGAGGTCTGGGAAGTTCAGTCAGTGGAAGACGAGCCGAAGGTCAAAATCCTGTGCGGGAATGCCTACGAGCATTTCGAGTTCTCAGGATCCTGCGCCGGACGTGAAGGTGAGCAGCGGCCGGTGTACCGCTGGTGCTGCCGCACCTATGTGGCCGAATAGGCCGGCTGGCCGGCGAGGAAGATCAACGGGCCGAGCTCCGGCACGGTGACCCATCATAGCCGCCCTTGACTGATCCTGAAGGGGAATCCCGATGAAGAATCCATTGTCACCTGCGAGTGACTCATGACCAGGCGGAACAGGCGACGCGGGCGGGACGCCGTAGTCACCGGAATCGGACTTTGCCTTCCAGGCACCCAGTCCCCGGTCCTCACCGCCGACGAACTCTGGGAGGTGGCCAGTACCGGAACGTCGTGCCTTGTCAAAAAGGGCGTCTACTACGGCAGCGTGAACCTGTCGAAAGAAACGTTTGAGGAACGAGTGGTCGGCGTTCCCGACTTCTTCTCCCGCCATTACACGAACGCCCATCGCTTCGGGCTGGTGTCGCTAGCACAGGCGTGTGCGGACGCGGGGCTTGATGTGCACCGCGATCTCGAAACGGCCGCCGTCCTGGTCGGCCGCGGGGGTGTGGATGCAAACATCGACAGCTACCTCGCCGTCCTACGGGCCGACCCCGCGACCCTCCCCGTTGCCGAGGCGATGGAGATGTTCGTCGCGGCGGAGCAGTCGGTCACCCCCTCGGACGTGGCTCTGGTCCAGGGCGCGCTCACGCGGTCCAAGGGCGCCAACTTTACCGTGTCGTGTGGCTGCGCGTCCTCCGCCCTTCAGATCGGCAATGCCCAACGCATGATCGCCTCGGGTGAGACCGAGATCGCCGTGGTGACCGGGGTGGACGTCTTCAGCGTTCCCCTCATCCACAACATCCAGCGTCTGCTGAGCGGAGCCCAGCAGACGTACGACGCCATGCGGTCCCAGGACATGCCCGCCCTCCTGCCGTCATTCGAATCCCTGATGCGTCCTTACGACCGGCGCGCCGACTGCATCAACCATGGCGAAGGGTCCGCGACCATCGTCCTTGAGAGCCGAGACCACGCCTTCGCACGGGACGCTCGCCTCTACGGCCAAGTCCTTGCTCAGGCAACCACCCGGGACGGGCTGGCCAATCCGCTGGCCTGCGACGACACCGGAAAGGCGCTGGTGTCCGCGGTGCGGCGGTGCCTCGGCGACACCTGGGAGATCGACCAGGTGCCCTATGTCCACGGCGGCAGCGACGGCAACGCGGTGGTCACGACGTTCGAGGCCAACGCCATCAGGGAGCTGTACGGTCCCGCGTCACGTGATCTGCTCATGTCCTCCCAGGAAGGCTGCTTCGGCCACAACGGTGCACCCGCGGGCTGCCTCGGGGTGGCCCTCACCCTGCTGATGATGAACCACGGCCAGGTATGTCCCACCGCCAACTGCGAGGAACCTGCGGACAACCTCACGTTCGACCCGGTGCCGGGGACGGCTACTCGTTCCCTCGACTTCGACTATGCCCTGAGCTTCAACTACCAGGTCGGCGGAGTGAAGAGCGCCATCCTGTTGGGCAGTCCCGAGGTCTGAGGGCTTCCCGGCCAGACCCACTGAGCTGCTCGCGGGCCCGTCACCGATCCGAAGCCGGCGGCGGCCCCGCGGGAGCACGAGGTCCTGTCAGTTCCCCGTGATTCCGCGCAGACGCGGCCCGGAGGGACGTCTCCGCCTGCGGGCTCGCGTTTTCACCGCGCCCAGCCGTGTGGCACACCTCCTTCTCCTCCAACTCCCCAAGCTCCTCGAACCACATGCATCCGCTCTTCTCACAAGGAGACTCCCGTGGTGGCCATGGACAAGCAACCCTCTCGCCCCGCGCACGGGCCCATCGCCGTCATCGGCATGGGCTGTCGGCTTCCCGGAGACATTGACTCACCGGCCGCCTTGTGGAATCTGCTGATGGAGGGCCGTGAGGCGGTGGGCGCCCCTCCGCCCGGCCGCGATGCGCCCGCACCGGCAGCCAGGATGTCAGCCGACGCTCAGGCCCTGCACCGGCGGGGCGGGTACCTGACCGACGTTTCGCGGTTCGACGCGGACTTCTTCGGCGTCTCCGGGAGAGAAGCCGACGTCCTCGACCCCCAACACCGGCTCCTGCTGGAGGTCGTCTGGGAGGCCCTGGAACACGCCGGTCTGCCTCCCGACCGGCTCGTCGGCTCCCGCACGGGTGTTTACACCGGTCTGAGCTACAACGACTACATGGACCAGCTCGTCGGTTCGCCCCAGGAACTGGAAGGTTCCATCCTGACGAACGGTCACTGTGTGGCCGCAGGGCGCATCTCCTACCTCCTGGGCCTGCATGGCCCCAGCATCGCCCTGGACACCGCCTGCTCGTCCTCACTGGTCGCCTTCCACCTCGCCTGCCAAGCACTGCTCCGCGAGGAGTGCGATCTGGCGCTGGCTGCCGGCGTCAACCTCATGCTCACCCCACGCACCACCCAGTCCTTCGCCAGGATGGGCATGCTGTCCCCGACCGGACGCTGCCACACCTTCGACGCCGCCGCGGACGGATTCGTCCGCGGCGAGGGCTGTGGTGCCGTCGTCCTCAAACGCCTGGCCGACGCCCGCAAGGACGGCGACCGTATTCTCGCCGTCGTCCGCGGGTCCGCCGTGAACCAAGACGGCCGCTCCGACGGCCTTGCCGCCCCCTCGCCCACTGCCCAGCAGGCCCTCTACCGCACGGCACTCGCCCAGGCCAGCGTCGACCCGGCGCAGATCTCAATGATCGAAGCCCACGGTACGGGCACCCCGGTGGGCGACCCGGTCGAGTTCACCAGCCTGGCAGCCGTGTACGGCAACGGACTCTCCCCGTGCGCCCTTGGCTCGGTCAAGACGAACCTCGGCCACCTGGAGCCCGCCGCCGGCATCACCGGACTGATCAAGACCGTCCTGTGCCTGCAGCAGGGGGTCATCCCTCCCAACCTGCACTTCACCGGCTGGCACCCGGCCATCACCGCTGACGCCACCCGCTTCTTCATCCCGGTCGAACCCACCCAGTGGCCCGGGCGGCAGCCGGTCAGGCTGGCTGCGGTCTCCTCATTCGGCTTCTCGGGCACCAACGCCCACGTGATCCTTCAGCAGCCACCGCGGCCCAGCCGCCGCGCCGCACTGCCTGCCCCGCGCCGGCCGGAGAACGCGCCACCCGAGGTGATCCTGGTCGCGGCCGGATCCCACCGCGCCCTGCCAGCCGCGGCCGGTCGCCTGGCCGACTGGCTGGAAGGAGCCGGTGCGCGCGTCCCGCTGCGGGACGTGGCCCACACCCTGGCCCTGCGCCGCAGCCCCGGACGTGGGCGCCTCGCGGTCGTGGCCCGTACCCGCGCCGAAACCCTGGAGGCACTCCGGCTGTTCGTCGCGGGCCTGCCCCATCCGGCCCTCGTCTCGGGCACGGCCGATGTCACCGCTCCTCACCAGCCGGTATGGGTCTTCTCCGGACAGGGCTCCCAGTGGTCCGGAATGGGCCGCCAACTCCTCGCGTGTAATGCGCCCTTCGCGAAGGCTCTGACTGAGGTCGACGCCCTCATCCGGCAGGAGGCGGGGTTCTCCGTCTTGGAGCTGATCCGCGCGGATGAACCCGTATCCGTAGGCCCGCGGATCCAGCCAGTGCTCTTCGCCATGCAAATCGCGCTGGCCGCGGCCTGGCAGGCGCATGGCGTCCAGCCCGCTGCCGTCATCGGGCACTCCATGGGAGAGGCAGCAGCGGCCGTCGTGGCCGGAGCGCTCACACTCAGCGACGGGGTCCGCGTCATCTGCCGCCGCTCGGCACTGCTGGAGCGGATCACCGGGTCGGGCGCGATGGCCAGCGTCGCCCTGGACCAGGCCACCGTGGAGGCCGACCTCGCTGACGCCGGCGCCGACGCCGTCTGCGTGGCGGTCCTGGCCGCGCCCCGCACCACGGTCGTCTCCGGCGACGCCGACCAGATCGCCCGCCTGATCGCGGAATGGGGGAAGCGCGGGATCCTCGCCCTGCCGATCGCGGTCGACGTCGCCTCCCACAGCCCCCACGTCGACCCTCTCCTGCCCGATCTGCACGAAGCTCTCCTCGATCTGAGCCCCCGTGCGCCCCGCATCCCCTTCTACTCCACCGTGACCGAGGACCCGCGGCACAGCCCTCTCCTGGACGCTGCCTATTGGTGCAACAATCTGCGCCAGCCCGTCCGCTTCCATGCCGCCGTCGCCGCCGCCGCCCAGGACCGCCACCAGATCTACATCGAGATCTCGCCCCATCCCGTGATCACCCAGTCCCTCACGGAGAGCCTGGCCGAACTGACCCCGGAGGCGCTGGTCCTGCCCTCACTGCGCCGCGGACAGGACGAAACCGCCACCTTGCGGACCCAGCTCGCTGCCGTCCACTGCGATGGCGGCACCGTCGACTGGACCCCCCTGTGCGGCGATGGCTGCTTGACAGACGCTCCCACCATCACCTTCGACCGCACCCGCCACTGGACCTCCGGCGAGCCACAGCTGACCGACGCGGGAGCCCTGCCCGGCCGGCACACGGAGATCCCCGGCGAGCCGCCCCGCCACACCTGGAGCGCCAGCACCCCCACTCGCCATCTGCCCTGGCTCAACGACCACCGCGTCCACGGCACTGCCGTCCTGCCCGGCGCCGCATTCTGCGCCCTTCTGCACACCGCGGCCCGGACCGCACTCAACGGTGACGTCGCGGACATCGAGATCACCGACATCGCCTTCCACGACCTGCTGCGCCTCACCGACGACACGGAAATCAGCACTACGCTCACCCTTGCCGCCTCCCAGCAGGCCACCGGCGAAATCCACTCCCGCGAGCCCGGCGGGTCCTGGCAGCTGCACGCCTCGGCAATTGCCCGCGGTGTGCCCACACCCCAGCCCCCCCGTGCGGCCTCAATCCCGGCGCTCGACCGCAAGCACCCCGTCACAATGGATCCGGCCGCCCTCTACGCCGGGTTGCGTGCCTGCGGCCTCGAACACGGACCGGCCTTCACCGGCATCACCAGGCTTCACACGAACAACCAGAGGAACAGTTTCTGGGCTCGCATCGAACTTCCACCCACCGCCCGTACTCCCGAGCACGCCCTGAGCTTCCATCCCGTCCTGCTCGACCTGTGTCTCCAACTGCTGGTCGCCGGAGCCGGCGACGACAGCGCACCCGCGCCCATCCTGCCCGTCCAGATCGGCGCTCTGCGGATCCTGGGCGACCTCTCACAGGCTGTCCACGCGCACGCCTGGGTCACAGAGAACACCGCGACGACCCTGGCCGGACAGGTCCGTGTCCTGGACACCGGCGGCCGACCGGTCCTGGCCCTCGACGGCGCGCGCTTCGCCCGCCGCGCACCTGCACACGACACGGCCGTCGACCAGTGGTTCATGGAACTCGGGTGGCACCAAGCGCCCCGCTCCCACGCCCGGCAGACACCGCCCGGGAACTGGCTCATCGTGGGTGAGGGCGACGGCGAGGCCGAACGCCTGGCGGCACTCCTGCGGGACGCCGGTGCCCACGCGGAGGTTCGGGAGACACCCCTGAGCCGGGAGGGGCTCGCCACACTGGCCGACGTCTTCCGCAACCACCTGGCCGCCGGAACGGGACCCTGGCGCGCCGTCGTCGTGTTGTGCGGCACGCCGTCCGCCGACGACAGCGACCCCACTCACGGCGCACAGCAACGTGCCAGGCGACTGCTCGCCTTCGCCCAGGCCGCCGAAGACCACAACGGAACGTGGCGCCTGTACACCGCCACCCGGCACGCCCGTGCGGTCACCGCGGACGAAGCCGGTCACCCCGCCCACAGCACCGTACGCGGCGTCGCACGTGTCCTTGCGATCGAGCACCCGCGCCTACGGCCCACCCTTGTCGACACCGATCCCGGAGCGCACGGGCTGCGCGCGCTGGCCGATGAACTCCTCGCCGACGCCCCCGAAGACGAAGTCGCACTGCGGGACGGCACCCGATACGTGGCACGCATCGACCGGGCCCCCGTCACCCACGCCGAACGCACCGCCAGTACCACCCGGGTCGTCCGATACGGCGAGGACGGGTTCCGCCTACGCGTCGGACGTCTCGGCGATCTCGACAGCCTCGAACTGGTTGTAACAGGCCGTCGTCACCCCGGCGAGGGAGAGGTCGAGGTGCGCGTCCAGGCCTCCGGGCTCAACTTCCGCGACGTCCTCACAACCCTCGGCATGCTCGGTTCAGAGCCTGCCACCCCTTACCGCATCGGTTTCGAGTGCGCGGGGGAGGTTACCGCCGTGGGAGCGGGCGTGGACCACGTCCGCCCCGGAGACACCGTCCTTGCCGTCCAGCTCCAAGGCGGCACCTTCGGCTCCTTCATCACCGTTCCCGCCACCGCCGTCGTCCCCGTCCCGCCCGCCCTCACCCCCGAGACGGCAGCAGGACTGCCCACGGCATTCCTCACCGCCTGGTACGCACTCCACCACGTCGCACGGCTGGCCCCCGGTGAACGCGTCCTCGTGCACTCGGCCAGCGGCGGCACCGGCCTGGCCGCCATCGCCGTCGCCCGCCTGCTGGGCGCGGACGTCCTGGCCACAGCCGGCACCGAGGAGAAACGACGCTACTTGCGCGGCACCGGAATCCGCTGCGTCATGGACTCCCGCACCCTGGACTTCACCGATCAGACCCGCCAGGCGACCGGCGGCGAGGGAGTCGACGTCGTCCTGAACTCCCTCGCCGGCCCCGCCGTCCGCGCCGGGCTCGAAGCACTGCGCCCGTTCGGCCGCTTCGTCGAACTCGGCGTACGCGACATCATGGCCGACGCCGCCCTCAGACTCGCCCCGCTGCGCCACAACATCACCTTTGCCACGGTCGACCTCATCGGGCTCCAGCAGCAGCGACCGAAGTTGTTCGGCACGCTTCTGCAGGAGGTCGCGGACCACATCACCGCAGGGCGCCTCAAACCGCTGCTGTGCACCCCCTATCCGCTGGATCTGGCCGCGGATGCCTTCCACACGATGGCCGGCGCCCGGCACATCGGCAAAATGGTGTTGACCGTCCCCGATCGGGGAGAGACCACCGCCATCCTGCCGGACGGGCCTCCCGTCGTACGCCCCGACAGCGCATACATCGTCACCGGCGGTCTCGGCGGTCTCGGGCTGGCCACGGCACGCTGGCTCGCGGAGCAGGGAGCGGGCCGGGTCGTCCTCAACGGCCGCCGGCCACCTTCGCTGGAAACCGCGCGCGTCGTCATGGACCTGCCCGGTACCACGATCGTACTCGGCGACATCTCCCGGTCCGACACCGCCGAACGACTCGTCAAGGCCGCCACCGAAGGCGGTATGCCGCTGCGTGGGGTTGTGCACTGCGCCATGGTCCTCAGCGACGCCGCCCTGAGCACCATCAGCGACTACCAGCTCAAGCGGGTGTGGGCCCCCAAGGTCACCGGGGCCTGGAACCTCCACCAGGCCACAGCCGCACAATCCCTGGACTTCTTCGTCCTGTACTCATCCATGAGCTCCCTGCTCGGCAACGCCGGACAGGGAACGTACGCAGCCGCCAACGCCTGGCTCGACGCCTTCGCCACCTGGCGCACCCGGGGCGGCCTGCCCACGCTGGCAGTCAACTGGGGTCCTTGGGGCGAGACGGGGCAGGCCACCGATTTCGCCGATCGCGGATACGAGACCATTCCCACCCGCGAGGGGATCAAGGCCCTGCACACCCTGCTCGCCCATCAACGGGTCCAGACCGCCGTCCTCCCGGGCCCGCCGCAGACTTGGATCCCCCGGACGAGCTCCGCCTCCAGCCTCTTCGCCCTCCTCGCACCGGACGACCTCCCGGCTCTGGATGAGCCCGAGTCCGGCGGCCCTGGCATCCGCTCCCGCTTCGAAGCCCTGCCCGCCGGCATCGCACGCCAGACCGCCTTGGAGACCTACCTCGGCGACCACATCCGGGCCATCCTGCGCACCGGCAGCGCCACGCTGGACCCGCAGACTCCTCTCAAGGCCCTCGGCTTCGATTCGTTGCTGGCCACCGAACTTCGCGTCCGCCTCGAAACCGAACTCCCCGTCCGTCTCGCCGGGAACTTCATCTGGCAGCATCCCACCGTGGCCTCCCTCGCCACCGCCCTCGCCGCCCTTATGGGTCTGGCACCAGAGGCGAACCTCACCCGTTTCGACGCCTGACACGGCGCCGGCTCGGGCGACGTCGTCTCGACACGACCGTGAGCAGAGGGCAACGACCTTCCCGGGCCGACACAAGCGCCTTTGACGTCGTCACCACGGTCAAAGGCGACCCCGATGCGCTCCGACGGAACACCCCTCCATTGGGGTGAGGATGGCGTCAGATCCTTGCGGCATATGCTGTGATGCTGAGTCAATGGAGTATCCAACCGGTGGGCAGCCCATCCCTCTCGGGGGGCGTGGCACTGCTATGGCCTGCGGCTCTTTGCTGGTCAGGGAACCATTGGCGTACCAGAGTCGCGATGGGCCTCCTCGAGGGGTGTTGGATCGCCGGTCGGTGCCGCTTATGTGGCACCGACTGGTCGGTCGTCGGACTCTGCCACCGTCCCGCGCTACGGCCGGGTCTGTGACATCGGTGAGTCGCGCCGGACGAGCTCGATGCGTTGATGACATGCCGCTCCCGTCGAGCCGCCGCAATCACGACCTCTGCGCGCATCGCCTTGGCCGGCTGGGCGATCGGTATAGACCGAAGGCCGGATCCCGAAAAAGCGCAAGCGTCGGTCCGGAACGCTCGGACGCCGATGGCGCGAGATTGCACCGACGGTATGCGCATGCGGCTTGCTGCCCGGCGTGCGCTCCTCCATACAGGTGATGAGTGGAGTTGGCGTCTTGTCAACGATTCACTCGTATGGGTCACTGGATGCAGTGAACCGGTGGGCCGCCCATCCCATATCCGGGGGATCGTCGTAGTGGCGGTGCCTGCCTGTTCTTCATTCGGGCGTGCGCAGGAGCACTCCGCGAACCCGCAGCCTGATCGAACCGCTCGCTCTCCCATCAAGCGGCTCCCATCAATGCCGGAACCCCACTGTGCACTTCGGTGCCAGTCGGGCGCATCTCCGGCACCCAGGTGACCTGCCGGTCGGCTGTCTCCCCTTGTCCCTGTTCTTACAGCGAGGAGCCTCTCCATGCCCATCTCTCCGAATCAGGGGTCGACCGGCGGTGGCACGCTGGTGACCATCACCGGTACGAACCTTTCCGGCACCACTGCGGTGAAGTTCGGCAGCAAACCGGCCACCAGCATCACCAACGTCTCACCGACCCAGGTCACCGCGGTGTCCCCGTCAGGTACCGGCACGGCCGGCGTCACCGTGACAACTCCCGGCGGTACCAGCGGCCCGGTTCCCTTCTTCTACGTCGGCGCCCCGTTCAAGTCCTCACTGGGGACGACGTCAGGCCCACTGGTCGGCGGGAACACGATCACCATCAACGGTGTGGGAATGTCGACCGCGAACACCGTGTCCTTCGGCGGGGTGACCGCGACCCCGACAGTCGTCTCCGACACCGAGCTCAGCGTCACGGTGCCCGCGGGTGTCACGGCGGGTCCCGTCGGGGTCACCGTCACCACCGCGGGAGGCAGCAACAACGGTCTGTCCTACACCTACGTCGACGTCCCCACCGTGGCGACGGTCGCCCCGTCCTCCGGGCCCACGTCCGGGGGTACAGGTGTGACGATCACCGGTACCAACCTCGACGCCACCGGCTCGGTAACCTTCGACGGAGCCGTGGCACCGTTCTCCGTGGTGAATTCCACCACGCTGTCGGTGGTGACTCCGCCGGGCGCCGCCGGCTTGGTGGACGTGGTGGTCACCAACCCGGCTGGCTCGGCCACGGGCGCCTTCACCTATGTGGCAGGTCCCGGCATCTAAGACTCATCCCGCCGCCGCCCGTTTCACCAGCGGGCGGCGGCACTCATGCCCGACTCCCGGCCCGACTACGGGCCAGAAATGCCGTCGCAGGAGCCGCTCATGCCGCCCACACTCAGTGCCATCAGTCCCTCCTCGGGCCCCACCACCGGAGGCACCAATGTCACTCTCACCGGCAGCGGCCTGACCGGGGCCACCTCTGTGCGGTTCGGCAGCACGCCTGCTTCCTTTACCGTCAACTCGGCCACACAGATCACCGCAGTCAGCCCCGCCGTCACCGCAGGCACGACGGCGGTGACGGTCGTCAGCCCGACCGGTACCAGCAACGCGGTGACTTTCACTTACATCACAGCCGCGGTCCCGGTGGTCACGGCGGTGGCGCCCAGCAGCGGTCCGACATCAGGCGCCACCAGCGTCACCATTACGGGGACCGGATTCACCGGCGCCACCGCGGTGCGCTTCGCGAATGCGCCGGCGGCGTCGTTCTCAGTCAATTCGGCCACCCAGATCACCGCCGTGACGCCGGCCGGAACCCCCGGTGCTGCTGCGGTTACCGTGACCGCGCCGGGAGGCACCAGTGCCCATTCCGCCGACGCCTACTTCTTCTACGCTGCGCCTCCCGTACTGAACGATGCAGCACCGGGCCAGGGCGCGACGTCCGGGGGAACGGTGGTGACGCTGACGGGGTCCAGTCTGCTCAACGCGAGCGCGGTCCGCTTCGGCTCCACCAACGCCACGTCCTTCACTGTGTTGTCGTCGACACAGATCACGGCCACCGCACCACCGGGGACGGGCAGTTCCCAGATCTCGGTGGTCACCCCGGGCGGCACGAGCAACCCTGTGCCCTTCGCCTACGTCACCGCTCCCACCCTCACCGGCCTCGCGCCCGCCAGTGGACCGACTTCCGCCGGCACCGTCGTCACCATCACAGGCGCGAATCTGGCCACCACCATCAAGGCCACCTTCGGTAGCACGGCTGTCGCCTTCACGGTCGTCTCCGACACACAGATCACGGCCACGGTGCCCGCCGGGGCCGCCGGTCCGGTTTCAGTGAGCGTCATCACTGCCGGCGGTGCCAGCGCCGGCCTTGCCTACACCCGTCTCGCCGCACCCGGCATCTGAGCTGCGGGCCGGCGCGTCCGAGCGGCGGGGTGTGGCCCGCTGGTCCAACCGGGTTGCCTCTGTGCGCGGCCTCGCGCAGGACGAAGGAGATCGCCTTAGCGTAAAGATCACCGCAGTACGTACGCCCCTTCGCGCCCAGTCCGCTGACGTAAGGAGCTGAACCGGTGAGAATCACGCGAGGCAGAGGAAATCTGGTCGTTACCACCGCGCTGGCAGCCGTGGTGGCGCTGGCGTCGCCCGCTGCGGCCGTGGCGTCGAGTACTACCGTGACGGCCGCTCCGCAGAGCACCATCGCGGGCTCGCCGGTGCAACTGCACGCATCCGTCACCTGCGCCTCCGATCCCGGCGGCGGTCTGGGCGTGACACTCTTCGACGGAAGCGACCTGCTTGCCACGGTGCCGGTTGCCCCCGGCGGTCAAGCCGACCTCAGCTACACTTTTACCGTCGGCACGCACATGATCACCGCCGCCTACAACGGCAATGGGACGTGCGATGCCTCCAGCAGCACCACGACCGTCCACGTCACGGCCGCGCCCGTTCCGCCCGGCCCCATTCCCGGATTCTGCCTGCTCGCCTGCGGCGGCCTGATCAACTTCACCACCGGCAACATCTCCACCTACGTCCACACGTGAGCACGGCAAGCGCATGCAGTGCCTTAACAACGCACTTCATGACCACCCAGACGGAAAATTTGCCACTTCCGCCCCCAGGCGGTCATGTAAGACTGGCTCCTGCATCTCACCCATCTCACGAATCCCACGGCGAAAGCAGCGGCAGTCGCGCAGCATCCATGGCCCCGGCTATCGCTGCCGGCTGGGCGCCATTTGCCCCAACAGATCAGCCAGGTAAGCCCGGTCCTCCTCCAGCGGCCCGTCGGCGCGGCTGTGCTGCTGACTGAGCTGGAGATAGCCCTGTAGGATCTTCGGGTCCATGCCATTGCTCTCGCAGTACGCGGCAATCAGCATGGATACGCAATCCATGGTGTCCGCCGCGTCCGTGGCCCGGTACAGCGTCATCCGTTTCCAGTCGCGCGCGATGTCCGAAGCAGCGTAGCGCATGACTTCTTGGCAGCGCCCGACTGCTTCAGACACCAGTTGGTTGACCGCTCGGCGCAGCGGCTCGGGCATCGGGGCATATTCCATGGCTGCACGCTATCGGGGCCACGCCGGAGCTGTGGTCCCGAATCACCCGTACGCACCAGCGCTGCGTCAGGCTGCCTCTGCCATGGGGTCCCTGATGCCAGGGTTGCCGTCCTGGCGAAGGAAAACCACCAGCACCATGGCAGCACCCCGGAAATACCCCAAGACCACGGAGTTATGGCTTGTCGGCCGCTGTCAACAGGGGCGAGGTATTTGGGAGAAGTGCCGGTCAGGGCAACGGGACTCCTGGTAGAGCGAGGAAGCCGACCAAGGTCTTCCCGCCTGGAAGGAGCCCCGTTGCCCGTTCAGTGTTCCACCGTCACGCTCACGTCGTCCATCACCGTCGCCGACGGGGTCTTCGCTCCGGGGCATCTGGGCGAGCTGACCCGGCACCTGCCCTTTGAACTGGTCGATGACGTGCTGGAACGTACTGGCGGAACCCAGCGGAGGCTGAGGCTGCTGCCGTCGAGGGTGGGTGTCTACTTCGTGCTGGCACTGGTTCTCTTCCCGCAGCTGGGCTACATGCGGGTGTGGGACAAACTCACCTGCGGCCTGCGCGGGCTCCTTCCACCGCGTCCGTCGGAGAAGGCGCTGCGAGAGGTGCGCCGGCGGCTGGGCGCCGCGCCGCTGCGGCTGCTCTTCGAGACACTGGCCGGTCCCGTGGCACAGCCGATCACACCAGGGGTGCGATACAGGTGCTGGCGCACAGTCGCCTTCGACGGCTGCAGCTCCACCAAGGCCCCTGACCGGCCGCGAGTCTGCGCCTGGCTGGGCAAACACAAGCATCGTTACGGCACGGACGGATATCCGATGCTGAAGATCATGGTGCTGTGCGAGACCGGAACCCGGGCCCTGCTCGGTGCGGTCTTCGGACCGACGCCCGAGAAGGAGACCGGCTACGCCGAGCAGCTGCTACCACTGCTGGACAACAGGATGCTGCTGCTCAACGACCGGGGCTTCGACTCCGACGACTTCCTCGCGAAGGCCGCGGCCACCGGCGCCCAGCTGCTGGTACGCCTCAAGGGAACCCGGACACCCGCACGCTGGGCACTACTGCCGGACGGGTCATTCCTGACCAGGATCAACGGGACCCGGCTGAGGATCATCGATGCGCACATCGCGGTGACGACCGCCAAAGGGCTGAGGCTGGAAGGCCACTACCGACTGGCCACCACGCTGACCGATCACCGTCGCTACCCCGCCGCAGAGCTGGTGGAGCTCTACCACGAGCGATGGGAGATCGAGTCCGCGTTCTACTCGCTTCGGCACACCCTGCAGCACGGCCTGGTGCTGCGATCCCAGGACGCGACCGGGATCCAACAAGAACTCTGGGCTCACCTGACCGTCTACCAGGCACTGCGCCGCGCGATGGCCGAGGCCGTCGAGACCCTCCCCGGCACCGACCCGGACCGCGCCTCCTTCACCGTCGCCCTGGAGACCGCAAAAGACCAGCTCATCGCCGCAGCCGACGTACTGCCCGACACCGGACCGGGACGAATCACACCGGCCCTGCTGCACGATCTGCTCCCACCCCGCCGGGCCCGCGTCAACCCACGCCGCGTCAAATGCCCGATCTCCCGCTACGCCGCCCCGCCCCACCAGGCACAAGTCCTGGGCGCATCCAGGATCACCAGCATCAGTGTCACCGTGAACCCCTCCGCTGGCCCAGGCCCCGACGGACGCCGCGACCGCACACTGCAACTCCTGCGAACCGATCCCCACCGCACCTGGCGCGCATGTGAAATCGCCCGCGGTATCGGACTGGAGGATCCCCAAGGACTACGCGCAGAACTGGGACGCTGGGTCCGCGAAGGAATCCTCCGCCGCACCGGCCGGGGCCTCTACACCCTCGACCCCGAGTGGACCACCCCAACCTCCACAAGCCCCTGTCCCCGCCCCTGTTGACAGCGCCGGACAAGCCATAACTCCGTGGTCTTGGAAATACCCTGACGAACTTCGCGAGCGCACGATCCGCGAGGTCCGCACCACCGGCCGCCCTATTGCGCACGTCGCGAAGGACTTGGGCATCCACCACAAGGCCGCGGCGGGCGTGACGATCGGCTCACTCTCGGCCGAACACGGCGAACGCAAGCAGAACGCCGAGTTGAAGCGGTCGAACGGGATCCTCAAAGCCGCCTCGGTGTTTTCGCCCCGGAGATCGACCGTCCCCGGACGAGGCCGAGCAGGTGATCGACCACCTGTTGTGGAGAAGTTCTCCGGGTCGACCCCGTATGCCGGGTTCTCGAACTGTCGCCGTCGACGTACTTCGCCCGCAAGAGCAGGCCGGAGTCGGCCCGCCGACTCCGCGACGAGCAGCTCCTGATCGAGAAGGTCCACACCGGTCGGGCGGCACGTATGGGGCCCCCAGGATCACCCGCGCGCTCACGCGCAAGGGCCTCGGCGTGGCCCGGTGCCGTCGAGCGTCTGACGGCCGAGCTCAACCTCTGATCGAGAAGGCAGCCGCGGCACGCGCCGCCGCGGCGGCGGCTTTACGGCCTGCTCGTACGGATCAGGAAGCGGGGCTGCGGCGTGTGCGGAGCCGGCGAACACCCGTCACGGTGTAGACGGCGGCCATGAGCGCGAAGCCGACGGCAGCGATCCAGAACCATGATTCGGCCACCGTGAGACTCAGCAGCAGCCCGCCCGTGAATGCGGGCTGCCGACGGTCTCCGGCAGTTCAAGACGCGCCCTGGATCGCAGCGCGAGGTCGGGGCGCGCAGCCGCCGACGACAGGACGAGGCCAGGGGCCTGCAGGGCGACCAGAGCGAGAGGACCCCGGCCGCCTCTCCGACTTGGCCGGGTTCAGCCACGTGGCGGGAGGGCGGGGCCGCCCTTCGCATGCCAGCTGTCGGCGTACGGGCTCTGATGCAGAGGTGCGTACGGGTTGATCTACAGAGGTGACTCGGCGTGTCGGGGTGGGGCCCGGCTCGATGAGAGGAGCCTGACGCTGATCTTGTGAAGCGTCGAGGAGGGCCTGTCGGATGTTGCTGGAACCGGGGCGGTGGCTGGAGCTGCGGCGTTTCCGGGCTCTGCATGAGGCGGGCGCGAGCATCTCGGAGATCGCTCGGGAGACCGGTCTGAACTGGCGTACGGTCAAGAAGTATCTGGAGAGCGACGGTCCTCCGGTTCCGCCGGCTCCGGCGCCGCGCTCGGATCTCGGCAACCAGGTGATCAAGCCGTGGGCGCATGTGATTGATGCGTGGCTACGGGCTGAGGTGCTGCTGAAGGCCGCGGTCATCCATGAGCGTCTGGTCGAGCAGTATGCCTTCCCGCACCACTACCAGCGCGTCAAGATGTACGTGCAGCAGGCCCGACCCCGCATCGCCGAGGAGTTGGGATATACCCCGCGCGAGCTGGCGAAGTTGCACCGCCGCTTCGAGGTGGTGCCCGGCGCCCAGGCCCAGGTCGACTGGGGCGACGAGGGCAACATCCTGGCCCATGTCGGCATCCCGAAGGTCTACTCCTTCCACATGACCTTGTCCTACTCCCGAGATCCGTTCTGCTGCTTCACCACCAGCCAGAATCTGGCATCGTTCTTCGAGTGCCACCGGCGGGCGTTCGCGCACTTCGGCGGGGCGCCCGGGGTGATCGTCTACGACCGGACCAAGACTGTCGTGCGCCGTCACGTCGCCCCGGGCGAGGCGGTCCCGTTGCATCCGGAGGCCGTGGCGTTCGCCGGGCACTACGACTTCGACATCGACGTCTTGGCCGCCTACCGGCCGACGGGGAAGGGCCGCGTTGAAGTTTCCCCGTGATCTTGGACACGGTGTTGTTACGCTGCGAGGGCCTGGTCTTGCCGGTATCGCAGGCGGGTTTCGTGGGGTGTGAGGTAGCCCCAGTGGATGTGCTTGCGTAGGCGGCGTCTGTTGTAGAAGGTCTCGATGAAGTCGAAGATGTCGGCGCGGGCGGTGGCCCGGTCGGGCCAGAAGCGGGTGCCGATCTCTTCTTTCAGGACGGCCCAGAAGCTCTCCGCGGCGGCGTTATCGAAGCAGCTCCCGGTCCGGCCCATACTTTGCCGGTGCCCCAACTTGCTGATTTTTGTGCGGAGTTGACCGGAGGTGTATTCCGATCCGCGGTCACTGTGGATCACACAGCCGGGTTCCAGGCGGCCCAGCGCGGCTGCCATGTCCAGCGCGTCGACGACGAGGTCGGCGCGGTGGTGGTCGGCCATCGAGTACCCGATCACCTCGCGCGTGGCCAGGTCCAGCCACGAGGCGAGGTAGAGCCAGCCCTCGGCGGTGGGGATGTAGGTGATGTCCCCGACGATTTTCGTTCCGGGACGGATGGCGGTGAAGTCCCGGCCGATCAGGTCCGGCGACGGGGCGGCCTTGGTGTCGGCCTTGGTCAGGCCGCGGCGTCCGGTGCGCCGGCTGTTCCCGGCGATGCCGTTCTCCCGCATGACCCGTGCCACCCGCTTACGGTTGACCACCCGGCCCTGCCGGCGCAGTTCGGCGGTGACGCGCGGGACGCCGTAGTTCCGCCGGGAGGCGATGTAGATCACCGTGATCTCGTGTGCCAGGGTCTCATCCGCCCGTCGCCTGGCTTCGCGGGCCTCGGCTCCGGCCACCCACGCGTAGTACGTGGACCGGGCGGTCTTCATCACCGTGCACAGCAGCACGATCGTGTAGTTCGCCTTCTCCGCGTGGATGAACCGGCATATCGTGCTCACCGGTCGCTCTCCTTCGCGAAGAAGGAGGTCGCTTTTTCAGGATCTCGATCGTCTTCGCCTGCTCTACGGTCAGCTTCCGCAGCCGCTTCAGTTCCTCGTCCCGGTCGTCGGCGGCCCGCACGGCGCCGGGTCCCGATCCGTTGTCCTGGGCGGCCCGGGCCTTCTTCACCCAGCCCCGCAGGGACTCCGAGCTGATCCCGAGTTCCCGGGCGACCTCGGTCACCGTCCGGCCCGACGACCGCACGAGCTCGATCGCGTCCCGCTTGTACTCGTCCGAGTACCGCTTCGTGTACTTGCTTCCCACCTGGCACTACTTCCTCTGGAACCTCAGATCCCAGTCTCCAGGTGTCCACGATCAAGGGGAAGCTTCAGTGGCTCCACCGTCCCTGTCAACGTGAGGAAGTTCGTGAACGACCAGCAAGCTGGTGCCCGAAACCAGTTCAACGTCTTCGGCAACGGCAATCAGTTCGGTGACAACAACACCCAGAACAACACCTTCGGCTACGACCCAAACCAGCTGGCGAAGTTCGCCCGTGATCTGCTTGCCGCCGCGAGCACCGCCGATATCACTGAGACCGCTCGTGCTCGGGTTACGGAGAGCGTCGCTGTACTCGAGGGAGAGCTGGCCGAGAGCAGCCCGGAACCGGGGAAGGTGCGTCAGGCCCTGGAGAAGGTGAAGGAAGTGGCGTGGCAGACGTTGCCGGGGGCGATCGTCCAGGCCGTGTTCGTCTCTGCGGGCCTTGGGTGAAGGCCCGGGCATGATGCCCGGGGCCTTGGATACCGGTCCGGCTCAGGGAGCGGTCACGCCCACTCCACGCCCAGCTCCCGCAGGGCGTCCAGCTGTTCCTGGGTGAGCTTGTCGCGCCGGGTCTTGGTGTTGGAGACCCACACGCCGAGCTTCACGATCACTGGTTCCGCCTCGCCCTTGACCGCGATCTCCTCGCCGTGCGCGCGGGGCACCGGCCGGTCCGTGCCTTCCCGCTCCACCCACTGCGCGAGGGCCGCCAGGCCCCGCTGGAACGCCTGCTGTGCTTTGCTCGGACCCTTCGCCGTACGCGCCGCCGCGGGCGCGGGAGACGGGACCTCAGGAGCCGTGATGCCCAGCGCGGTCAACCGGGCCTGCTGTTCGGGCAGGAGCTGCGCCCAGGTGACAGGTTGCTTCTGCTGCCGGAGCCACTTGCCGACGTCGTCGCCGTCGAAGACGACGCCCGGCGCGATGTGGGGCAGGACGCCGTCGGCGTCGACCAGGTCCGCCAGGACGCGGTGGTGCCGTTGCCAGTCCAGCGGCCACGGGCAGTCCCAGTCCTCGTCGATCTCGGAGAGCTGCGCCGCCCGGGTCGTCGCGGTGTCCTCGTCCTTCCCGAGGCCGTTCTTGGCGCCCTTGCGGCGGAGGTTGGCCATGTGCTGTCCAACGGGCACCATCTCGTCGTCCTCGCCCCACGTCGCGTCCTGCCGGGGCGCAAGGTGCCCTGTGGCCCGGCGGTAGGACCGCAAGGCGGCGAGCTTGGCCTCCCACGCCTCTTCGCCGGGCTCCCACACCATCCCGGCCTCCGGCGCGTCCAGCAGGACCTTGCGCCGCTCCTCCAGCTCGTCGGCGCGCAGGGCCTTCCGCTGCTGGTGGACCCACCGGCCGAGCGGGAACGTCTTGGTGACGCCGACCTCGGTCTCGGTGTCGTACGGGACGGCGTACAAGCCGGTGATCCCGTTCTCCGAGCGCCACCGGAGGAGGGCCTGGTAGCCCTCCAGCCACACCAGGCTGTCCGGCCGGTAGACCCGGGTGCGCAGGAACGCGGCGATCGTGGCGGCGTCGCGCGGGCTGGAGAAGTGGAGCAGGGCCGACTCCGCGGCGGCGTCGGTGCCGTCCTGCTCCTGGTCCTCGCTTTCGCTGCCGGCTCCGACGATCCGCCCGTCCTCGTCGCGGCGTAGGTGGACCTTGCGCTGGCCGCTGGTGAGGGCGCGGGAGGCGAGCTGCTCGACCAGACGGTCATCATGACTGCGGAGGCCCTGGAGGACCGCTACAAGAGGCTTGAAGCTCGCGGAGGCGACCATGTCGGTCGGGTCCTCGCCCGGCTCCAGGAACACGGGAACCATGATGCGGGCGACCTTGGTGCTGCCGTCGCGGTTGAGCCGGAGCGCGCGGCCGATGTTCTGCACGATCTCGACCTGGGAGCCGCGGGTGTCGGCGAAGCAGATCGCCTCCACCCCGCGCTCGCCGGTGATGTCGACGCCCTCGCCGAGGACGCGCACGGAGGCGAGGAACGCCCGGTGCACGCGCCGGTTGTTCGCGTCGATGCCGTTGGCGAACTGCCGCAGGACCTCGCGCCGCTCGGTCACGAGGTGGTCCCCGCACAGCCACGCCGACCACACCCGGTCCGGCGGGACGTGGCGGCCGCTCTCCAGCTCGTAGAACTCCGCCTCGATCGACGACTTCGGCAGCTTCTCCGCAGCCGCCAGATCGGCGTCGCAGGCGTCGGTGGCGTACAGCTCGGCCGCCGTCTGGGGCAACTTCTCGGCGAACGCGGCCGCCTCCTCCACCTTCTGGTGGAACGTCATGACCGTACGCAGGTTGTACGCCGCGGCGTGCTCCAGGAGCGCGGTCTGCAACAGCGCCAGGCGCCGGCCCCGCCGCGCTTCCTCCGACTCCTCGAGGACGGGGGAGGGGTCGCGGATCTCCAGGACGTCGATCTCGAACCCCGCGAGGATGCCCCGCTCGATCGCCTCGGACAGCCCGAGCTCGGCCAGCCACGCGCCGTAGGTGCCGTCCGGGTCGTCGGCCATGCTCGCGATCTCCGCCTCCTGGCCGCCGGCGCCCTTCTGCGGCCGGGCCGCGGCCAAGATGCGTGGTGTCGCGGTCAGGTAGAGCCGGAAGTCCGCCGGGATCCGCGCGTTGTCGTGGATCGCGGCCCACGGCCGCCCGAGATCACCGGCCGTGCCATGCGCCTCATCGACGATGGCGAGGTCGAAGCCCGCCATCCGCTGCCCGTACAGCCGCTCCCCGCCTGCCAGGGCGGCCTCCAGCGGCCCGCGAACCTTCCGCTGGCCCTCCGGTACGTCGATGTCCTCGCGGTCCACCAGGGAGGCGTACGTGGCGAACACGACGACGGGCCCGGACGCGGCCCACAGGGCGAGCTGGATCGGGTTCGTGGTGGTGCGCACCCCCAGTTCGTTGAGGACCGGGTCGTTCTCCAGGGAGCAGACGGCGATCATCGGGGCCCGGTGGCCCACCAGCCGCCACGCCTGGGCGGTCTGAGCGAGCAGGTCCAAGGTGGGGACGGTGACCAGGATCCGGCCGCCCCGGAAGCACTCCAGCGCGCTCGCGGCTGCCGTGATCGTCTTGCCGGACCCGGTCGCGGACACGATCGTTCCCCGGGCCCCCCGCGGGGGCACAGATGACCTTGCAGGGAATCCCACCCACTTCCGGAACGCCGACTTCTGGTCGACCTGGTGTTCCTTGAGCTGAATCGCTGACATTTCCTTGCCTCCCCGATGCCTAATTCCAGTGGTCTTTTAGACGGCCGCGTGCGAGGTATTGGCCGCACCGGCGTCACTCCAGATCGACGAGCCCGCGAGATGCCAGCCGCCGGGCGTCCCGTCCGACTTCCCGCACTTGAACCTCGGCAGGTCCTGCGGGTCGTAGTGCCCGGCCTCGAGGGTGCAGAAGATGACGTCACCGCTGGACATCTCCACCGTCTGGGCCGTGCACAGACCGCCGACGTCACCCAGCGCTCCCAGCGCCCGGCGCCGCGCCGTGGTGTTCGGCTGTGTGCGCGGCAGCACCCTCTCTCGCACGAACGCTTCCAGCCGCACCACGTTGGCCCGTTCCCGCCGACGTGCGTCCGCGAGATGTACGGCCAGCTCAGCAGCTCCGGCTGACCGGCCAGACCGCCGCGCCCAGTCCCGGTCCGCGATGCCCACCAGGGCCTCGCTCACCGTTGCCACGCCCTCGTCCCAGCCGTCCGCGAACAGTCCGCCCTGAGAGGCCGGCGCCATCCCGTCCAGCTCCACGACCTCGCTCTGCGCCCCGGCGACGGCTCCGGCCTCCAGGTCGTCCGCCTCAGCTGCGGGTACGCCCTGAGCGGCCAAGAGCGCGAACAGCTTCAACCGGGCGTTGGTGCCCGCCGTCTGATACTGACTCACCCGGCGCACAGAATCGCTGATCAGCGCTGGATCTAGTCCGGTAGATTCGTGGTGCGTGGTCATCTGCGGCCGTTCCTCTCGAAAATGAGGGAGGGTTCCAGGCGGTTGGGGGGTGTCTCGTGTTTCCGCCAACGGTACATGGTGCATCAACCCGATGCACCCGCTACACTAGTACCCAACACGAACGAGCGACCCCCACCCCTCGTAGCCAGCCAGGCCCACGCAGTGGGCCCCAACGGTTCTGGAGGCGCAGCCGGAAGAACCGTTGGGCGGGGGAGCGCAGCGGACCCGCCCAGGAGGACGCAGTCCTCCCTCACTCCCTCTTCAACTCCACAACAAGAGCCGCCACTAGTTGCACTGTCAGACCCTGATCGACCCGGCCGCGCATCGCGCGGCCTACCGGGCGCGCAGCGGCCGGCCCCACTCGTTCCCGAAGCGCAGCGCGAGGGAACGGCCCTTCGCATCGCGAAGGGCCAGCGGGAGCGCAGCGACCGCCCCCGCTTGCACATCGCGCAGCGATGTGGTAC
>NZ_CP108516.1 GCF_035989305.1 Streptomyces sp. NBC_01233
GCAGCAAAAGAGCCCGATCCGTTTCGAATCGGGCTTCGTCACGGTGTCCCGAAGCCCAACCAGAAGGGCCGGGCGCGTAGGCGCTCGGCACTCGTGGTCGGCAGGTCCTCGGACTTCGCTGCCACCAACGACTACAGGAGGCCAGCACACCGTTGCGGGACAGTACTCGGATTCACACCGGATTCCCCTGCGACGTCCAACAGCCAGATTCTACAGGCCTCGTTGTCCATCAACCGATGCTCGCCAACCCGAGCGCCCAGCCGCCGACCCTGCGCCGGCGGGAGCGCTCCGCGTAGGGGGCGAAGGGGCCGGCCAGGCGGCCGGGCCTTTCTCGCCCGCCTCATTCGACCGGTTGCACGATCTCATGCCCGAGCACTGCTACGACGACAGCTAGCGTGCATTTTGCACCCGGGATGAATTCCCAAACCACCTTCTCCTTGTTACCCTGCCAATCCACGATGATGGCACTTGCCTTGGACGTGACCTCGATGACCTTGCCCCCCGGGCCAAGAACCGAGTGCAACGCGAATTTGGTGCACTCGACCACCGAGTTCGCAACCCGAACAGCCTGCTCTTCGCTAGGCGAAGGGTTTTGCTGAGTGCCTTCAAGCTTGTGGAATTTTCCGCAGTAGCCGTCGGCCCAAATCCCTCCAGCGTTCTTGCATGCCTGCTGATCGTTTACTTCGCCCGCACCATTGCCAGGTTGCTTGATGGTGTCACCGGGCGGCTGACTGCCGGTGTCGGTGCCCTGCGGGTGGCTGCCGTCCTGCTGGGTGGTGTCGGTGCCCTGCGGGTGGCTGCCGTCCTGCTGGGTGGTGTCGGTGCCCTGCGGGTGGCTGCCGTCCTGCTGGGTGGTGTCGGTGCCCTGCGGGTGGCTGCCGTCCTGCTGGGTGGTGTCAGTGCCCTGCGGGTGGCTGCCGTCGGTCTGGCCGCCGGTGTCGGAACCGCCGGTGTCAGTCCCGGACTGGTCGCTGCCGGAATCGTCCTGCTCTGCCATCGCTGGGGCTTGGGGGGCTGCCGTAGCGATGGTTGCACCTGTTGAGAAAGAAAGCGCTGCAGCCAAGCATGATGCGCCGATATAAGTAGAAATTCGGTGACGCTGAGTGGTGTTCATGATGGTTCCCTGTTGAAAAAAAGCGACTTCGGTCCATGCGGACTTGACTCGCAGTTCCTGAGGGAAACCACTTTCACTGGGGAAGCGTGGACAGGAGCCAGTCCCCATACACCCCATCCTTCACCTCGTAACTGCTGGTGGCAAAGGAATCCGGCCGCCAATTTCACTGAGTGTTCAACTACATTGAAGTAGCGGCGCTTGCTCGCAGCTGGCCTCCCTTGTTGAACGGGCGTGTTGGACATCGGAAGTGGACTCCGGCCGCGAGTGTCACAGTCCCGCCGCCTCTGTCCATGAACCGATCCGCTTCCGCACACACCCCGCGACACGCCCGGGAGCTGGATTCCGGGGTCAGCTTCGGTGTCCACAAAGGGTGTTCATGAAGTCCCGGCGTGCAGGAAGGCAGGGACCCCGGTTTCTGTACGGTGACGGGCATGAGCAATTGGACCTGTTAGACCCAACGGGTTCATCAAGCGAGGGCGTCGCCGAGCAGCCGGCGCGGGGCGCCGTCCAGGTGCTGGTGGAGCAGTTGGGCGCGGGAGTGCACCAGGCCGCTCCGGTACGCGGGCGGTAGCCGGTCGTAGACGGCGGCAGCCATCGCTGCGGCCGCGCCCGGATCTCCGTCGACCCGCAGACAGGCGGCGGTGTCCATGGCGACCAGCGCGCGGGTCATCACCGATGGCGAGACCGTGAGGGCCAGGGCGTCGTCCTGCGCCCGGTACGCGGCGCGGGTGTCGCCGAGCAGCGTGTACGCCTGGGACAGGTGGACGTGGTGCTTCTGGGGCGGGTAGCCGAACCAGGTGTCCCTCGACTCGGGGCCGTCCAACTGCTCGGCCAGCGTGCGGACGTCGTCGACCGCGCGGCGGGCGCCGGGGACGTCGCCGATGGCGGCCAGGGCGCGGGCGTTGACGGCGGCCGCGAGTGCGGCCGCGCCGGACGGGCGGGCGCCGGCCTCCCGGCGGGCCTGCGCGGCGATGCGGGCGGCCTGCCCCGGGGCCCCGTAGTTCAGGCCGACCATGGCATGGCGGCCGAGCACCCAGGAAGTCATCCGCCGGTCCCCAGACTCGCGGGCCGCCCGCGCGGCGGTGGCGAACCAGCGGTGCGCGTCGGCCTGGTCGCCGCGGTCGTGCTGGACGATCGCCACCAGGCCGGAGATCCCGGCGGCCGTGCGCGCCAGGTCGGTGCGGTCCCGTGCGGGGTGGGGCCGGCCCAGGACGGTGGCGAGGAGCGCTAGGTCCTCACGCATCTCGCCCAGGACCGTGTCGGGCGCCCGTCCGTTGTAACCGCCGCGGTGCCGCTCGAAGGCGCCCTCGAGGTAGGCGAGGTCCCCGGCGCCGTCGGCGTCCAGGCCGGTGTCGATGCCCTCCCGGGCCTGCGCGATGCCGGGCAGCACGGCGAACCCCGCCGTGGCCGCCGCGAGGGTGAACAGCTTGCGTCGCTTCACGTCGTCGTCCTTCCTCTGCTGCCTGCGATGCCTCCGGGTGTTGTCCAGGGCCTGGTCCAGCTGCTCGTCGGTCAGCCCGTAGACGGTGCGGATCGCCGAGCGCCAGACCGGAGTCGGTAATCGCTTCTCGGTCTCCCAGCGCTTCAGGTTCTCGACCGTGCACACGAGGCCGGCGGCGGTCATGCGCTTGGCCTGCTGCTCGCGGGTCCGGTCCGCCCGCTCCCTGATGGTGCGCAGCAGCTCGCCGATTCCGTCTGGGCTCACCATGCCGGGGCCTCCCCTGTCTGGGTGTCGGAAGACCATCCTGGCCCCCCAACGCGGCACCCCGCAGCGGGAATCGGCCCCCCGGTGCGGCCCTCCCTTCTGGTGTTCCCCGGACCTTCAATGGTCGAACGGAACCGGCCGGGACAACGCCTACAGGGGCTCCCCCTCCGGCCGGTCCCGCACTGGGCGCCCGTCTCGCCTGGGGGCGGCGGGCGCCGTCCAGCGCTCCATCCGACACGAGAGAAGGAGTACGTCATGAACGGTCTGATCCTCTCCAGCCGCTCCATCAAGGGAGCCGCGACCCGGACCCCCGACGGCGGGGGCACCGGCAAGGGCGACGGCAACGACTGATCGCCGACCATGACCACCGCGATTGACGCGGCGGTCCGGAGCCTCGGCGGGGACTTCCTCGCCGGGGCTTTCGGCCGCGACTTCCAGCACTGGTCACAGGCCGCCGCAGGGCTGCGCGGCCTGTTCACGTGGGACGACCTGAACGACCTGGTGGCCCGCCACCGGCTCGATGCCCCGCGCCTGCGCCTGTTCAACGACGGGGAGCAGGTCCCGCCGTACGAGTACCTGCACACCTCGGTCACCAAGCGCTCCGAGGTCCGCCACCGGGTCGAACCCTCCGGCCTCCACCGGCAGATCAGCGCTGGCGCCTCCCTCGTCCTGGACGCCGTGGACAAACTCCACCCCGGCGTCCAAGACCTGGCCGAGGCGCTGGAGAGGCACTTCCGCACCGACGTCCAGGCCAACCTGTACGCGTCCTGGCACCCCACCGAGGCCTTCGGGATCCACTGGGACGACCACGACACGGTGGTCTTCCAGCTGGAAGGGGCGAAGCGCTGGAACCTGTACGGGGCCACCCGTACGGATCCGCTCCGCCTAGACGTCGAAGCGCCCGAGAAGCCCGACGGGCCGCCGCTGGCCGAAGTGGTCCTGCAGGCCGGGGACATGCTGTACGTACCGCGCGGCTGGTGGCACGCGGTGGCCGCCACGCAGGGCCGCTCCCTGCACCTGACGTGCGGCCTGACCCCGGCGACCGGACACCACCTCCTGGTGTGGCTGGCCGGACAGCTCCTCCACTCCCCCACCCTGCGCGCGAACGTACCGACCGTGGCCGGCCCCGCCGACCGCGCCGCCTACGCCGAGCAGCTGCGCAAGGAGGTCGCCGAGGCGCTCCACCCTCACGTGGTCGCCGAGTTCGCCGCCTCCATGGACGCCCGCGACCCCGGCCGCCCGGCCCCGTCCCTGCCGCACATCGGCGTCGTCCCCGCCGATCCGGAGCTGATCCTGGCCCTCACGACGGCCCGGGCCGCGCTGGAGGGGGCCGACGGGTCGGTGGTGCTGCGCGCCGCCGGACACGAATGGGAGCTCCACCCCTCCGTCCGCCCCGTGCTGGAGGCCCTGGTCTCCGGCGCCCGCCTCACCTTCGGGGAGCTGGCCGAGCGCTCCGGCCTCACCGTGGAACAGGTCGCGGCCCTCGCCACCGAGCTGGTATCCAAGGACGCGGCCGCCGTCTCCCACAGGTAGGACCGCCATGTTCGACGCCCCCGCCCCCGCCACCGTCGACCGGATGCTGACCGCCCAGCAGCACGCCGCCGACCAGTTCGGCCTGCGCGCCACCGGCCGCCGGGTGTGGGGGTACCGGGGCCGGACCCTGTCGGGCGCCGCCGGCCCGCACTGGCTCCGCGTCGTCTGCGCCGAGGCCGGCACCGAGGGCGGCACGCTGTGGAACGGCCCGTCCACCTCCCGCGCCCTCCCCGCCTCGGTGCCGCGCCCCGACCTGTTCCGCATCCGGGACTGGACCACCGAGGGCTACGCCTACCGGGCCGAGCTGTACGCCTTCGCCCCCGACCCGATGGTCTCCCCGCGCCCCGTCCTCGACGAGGACCCGGGCCTGCCCGAGACGTGGTGGAAGGAGATGCGGGCGGCCCTGGACGCCCTCGCCGACATCCCGCCGCCGGCGGACCGCGAGGCCGTACGCGAGGAGTACCTGCGCCGCGTCATCCCCGAGTTCACCGACCACCAGGTCGAGGACGTCGCCTGGTCCACCGCCCACGGCGACCTCCACTACGGCAACCTCACCCGCGGCCCGCACATCCTGGACTGGGAAGGCTGGGGCCGCGCCCCGTACGGCTACGACGCCGCCACCCTGTACGTCTACGCGCTGCTGACCCCCGAGACGGCCGCCCGCATCCGGGCCCAGCTGGCCCCGGTCCTGGACCGGCCCGAGGCACGCACCGGCCTGCTGACCGTGTGCGCCCAGGTCCTCCAGGCCCAGGACCGCGTCGACTTCTACGCCGAGCTCGCCGACCCCGTCCGCGAGCACCTGGCCCACCTGTAGCCGCCCCGCCCGTCTCTACGCGGAGTCGACGCTGCGTCGACCGGCGGCCAGCGTCGGCGGGCCCGAGGCGGAGGGCTCCGACCCGGACCCATGCGCCCGGCGCAGGCCCGGCTGCGGCCAGGGGTAGAACCGGGACACCGTGCTGGTCGACCCGTCGAGGTCGACGGCCACCTTGTAGATCACCCTGCCGTCGGCCCAGTCGTGCCGCGCCATCACAGCCCCGTACCGCCACGCCCCGCAGGACCACACCCGCAGGGCCGGGCGGTCGCCCGCAGGCCAGCTCCAGACCGTGGGCGCGCGCCCGTCCTCGGGCCGCCATGGCCGGGACTCCACCGGCTCCGTCAACGTCGTGCTCACCCCTCGACCGTACGCCCGGACCCCGCGGACTCCCCCGCCAGGTGCTCCGCGTCGTGCTCCGGGCCGTGTTCGACGAAACCTGTACGGCTTCCTGTCCTCTTCGCAGGTCACAGTGCCTGTCACGTCAGCGCGCGAGGCGGTGGCGTGCGTCAAGTAAGGACAGGGGAGCGGGCAGTGGAGATGAAGCAGACGCCGGGGGCGTACCGGATGCGGGCGGAGCGCCGGCGCAGGGTGCGCGGCAGCGGGGAGGCCCGGGGCGACGGCTGGATGCGCACGGAGGCGGACGAGCGTCTCCTCGCGCTGGCGACGAGGTACGGGACGCTGACCCTGCAGCAGGCGGCCACCGCGTGCTGGGGCGGGAGACTCGAGACCGCGCGCCTGCGGATACGGGTGATGGCGGAGGCCGGGCTGCTGCACCGCTCCGCGGTGATGCGGTGGGCGGGCACCGTCGTGTGGCCCACCGAGCGCGGAGCGCGCATCGCGGGTACCGGCCTGTCGGCACCCTCCCGCCCGGGCGAGCGGCTGCTGCACCGCCTGGCCCTCGCCGACGTCGGCCTCGCCCTGGAGGCGGCCGGGCACACGGTGCTCACCGAGCGCGAGGTCCGCTCCGCCGAGGCGGTGCCCGGGCGACCGGCGGAACTCCTCGCGGACCTTGGCATCTCCGGAGTGCCCGAGGGGGCCCGGCGCGGGGAGACCCTCGCGGTCCCGGCCGGTGCCCACGCGGTGCACTGGCCGGACCTGGTCCTGGTGCCGCCCGGTGGCTCCGTGGTCGCCGTCGAGGTGGAGCTCACCCCGAAGTCCCGCAGCGAGCTGCGGAGCATCCTGCGCGCCTACCTGCGGGCCCGGCGCCGGGTCGTCTACCTCGGGACCGCGCCGGTTGTGCGCCAGCTGCAGGGGCGCCCCGGCTCGGACGGGCAGTGGGTCGACGGCGTTGCCCAGGAGGCCGGGCTGCTCCCGCCCGGAGGGCCCGACCCGGGCGCCGACGGACTCCTGCGCGTACGGCCGCTCGTCCTCACCGACCCGGACGTCGCCCGCCAGACTGAGCAGCACGCCAACCGCCACCGTCGCCCTGCATGAACTGATCGGTGCCGATCAGCGCTCCACGCCGGTGACGGCCTCCACCATCGCGGCCTGGACGAGCCGGAACTCCCGTTCGTCCAGCGCGTCCAGGACCGTCTGCAGGGTGACGGGCGCTGCACCGACGAGGGAGACGGCGATACGCAGCATGGCCATCTCGCTGCGCGAACCCTGGATCATGACCTTGTCCGTCAGGGGGAACTCGCCCATCAACCGCTGGGAGATCCCGCTCCAGTTCATGCTGGGGCGCGTACCGGTGCGGTCGATGTAGAGCAGGTGGTCGGGCTGGGGGTCCTGGTCGTCCAGGAACCGCCGCAGCCAGTACCCGTCACGGTGCTTGCCGAGGAGGCGGGTGGCCGCGCGCATCCATTCGTTGCCCACGCCCTGGAGCAGGCCCTGGGCGAGCTCCATGCCCGTCGTGCCCTCGCTGGTCAGCGTCACCGATCTCTCCCTGGTCTCGATGGTCGGGCCGGGTCGGAGTCGGGGCCGGCCCCGACCACACTGTGTCCGGCTGCGCCCCGCAGGCCGCGCCGTACACGCCGACCGGCCTTGCCGCTGGCCGCAGCCTCACCCGTTCGCCACAAAAGGCCGTCTGAGCTGCGGCTTCACGAGAGCACAACCCAGGACACAGGAGGGGACACGGGGACACGGGCGCCGTTGCCAACAGGGACGGCCCGGGGTGGATAACGAGCAGCTCACGCCCGTTGCCACCCCGGTATCCACTCCCGGCGCGGTGCTGGCGGCGGAGTCCCCCGGGGGGACGGCTGTCCGGGCACGGTCCGCGAATCGCGGATGGTGTCTACCTCGTGGACACGACCGGAGCCGGGGCCGGTGTGGCGGGCGCTGGCGACTGGCCGAACCCAGGGGCAAGCAGAAGCGCGAGGAGCGTCGCGACCGCTGCGCCGGAGACAATCGAGGTTCCCAGGTCGCCGCGGCCGAGCGCACCGTGCGTACGGGCGGTGTACTTGAAGACCGAGAAGCCGACGACGTAGCCCACGACGATGAGCAGGGCCGCCAGCGGCGCGATCTGGATGGTCACGACGTTCTCCTCGCTATGTCCGCCTGAATCGGCGGTCCGTCTGTGCCGAGTGGCACGACGTCATGTGACCAACAGGGGCATGGGAGGAGCGATCCCGGAACTTCGCGAGGTTCTACGCTCAGCCGTATGGCGAGGACCACGAGCACGGCGATGCGCGAGCTGATGGAACTGTCGGGGGCGTCGCAGGAACAGATCGAGAGGTGGCAGGAGCAGAGGTTCCTGCCGCGGTTCCCCCGTGCGTACGCCGGGGGCGGAGGGAGCGAGTCGGCGCTCAGCGAAGAGATCATCGAGCGGGCGCGGCTGCTGGCAGCTCACGCAACGCAGGGCGCCTCGACGATGAGCCCTATCTCGTTGATCGCCACGCTGTCCGAACCGGATGTCGCTCTCCTACGCGAAGCGCTCATCAAGAACCTGACCACGCTCCGCCACCGCGTAGGCATGGACGTCCGAGCCGCCTCACCACAGGAAGCCACGATCGCCCGGCAGACCGCCGCCGACCGGAAGGCCAAGCGCCAGGGCTCTTCTCGAAGCCTGAAGAACATCGCAACAGGCCCGGTCAAAGAGGGATCGGCGCTCCAGTTCGTTGAATTGATGACGCTGCTCAACCGGGACACGGACGAGGAGATCGATGCCGGCGACCTGGAGGAGGCGGTCGACATCGTGGTCGGGCACATCAAGGAGAACCTGTCCCGCCGGATCGGTGTCCCTGTCGGTCTCCTGCCGCCCGACATGGAGGCCCGCCTCAGGTCCGATGCCCGCCGACAGCTGCTTGGCGCTCCAACGTTCCATGACATGTGCGACCTGGTTCGCGCCGTGCCTGAAAGCCTGCTGATACGGGCGTGCCGCCTTGTTCCTCTGGTCCGGCGAGTTCAGATCGCAGCGGTGGAGTCCGCGAGGCTGGCCCACGCACTGCACGCCGGGACGCTGACGGCGGAGAAGCTCGGCGTATGGCACGACTTCCCCATGCCGTACGACAACGTGCAGCGGATGGAGGCACACCCGATGTGGGAGCGCTGGGGGAGCAAGGTGATCGAAGCCGGAGCCGTGCGCGACACCGGGGACGGTGTGCGCATCGTGGTTTGCCTGCAGAACCCGGCCATCCTGGATGAACTGGATGCCTACACCGACTTCCTGGCGTCCTTGATGCCAGCGCAGGCCTTCCACCGACTGGCGTTCAATCCGCCCGGACCGGGAACCCTGACGATCAAGTGACGACCCGTTTCATAGGTGGTCCCTTATGAAACACCCGGGCCCAAGAGGCCCGAGCTGGGCGTTTCTTGTTTCATGGATCGTTTCAAAGTGCTGGACTCTTGAAACGTACACATGAAACACTGGCGGGGTGAGTGAGTACCAGCGCGTTGAGGCGCACGCCTGTCCCATGTCCACCTGCGCCGCCCCGGCCGGCTCCCCGTGCCGCACGACCAAGGGCAAGGTGTCGATCCAGTACCACACGGCCCGCTTCCGGCTCGTGCCCGCGCTCGCCAAGGCCCTGAACGTCCCGACCCCCGCCGTACGCAAGCCCGGCGCGGCCTGGGTGGAGCTCCCCCGACCCGCCACCGCCGGCACCGAGCCCGTCGGTCACATCCGCATCGGCTACGCCCGGGCCTCCACCGCACGCCAGTCCCTGGACACCCAGCTCGACTCCTTCGCCGCCGAGGGCATCACCCGCGTGTTCTCCGAGAAGATCTCCACCCGCGTCGCCCAGCGGCCCGAACTGGAGAAGGCCGTCGCCCTCGCCCGCGAGCTGCGCACCTCCGGAGCCCGGGTCACCCTCGTCGTCCACGAGCACAAGCGACTCGGGCGCGGCATCGAGCTGGTCACGCTCGCCCAGGACCTCAAGGCCGCCGACGTCGGCCTCCAATTCCTCACCGGTGAGCTCCAGGGCTCCCACGACCCCTCGGGCGTCGTCTTCAACGTGCTGGCCGCGCTGTCCGGCATGGAACGCGAGTACATCCGCGACCGCACCCTGGAGGGCCACGAGTCCGCCCGCAAGCGCGGCAAGGCCATCGGCGGGCCCACGGTCACCAACTCCGACATGCTCACCATGGCGCTCCAGATGCGGGCCGAGGGCGTGAGCCTGCGCGACATGGCGCCCCGGCTCGTCATCACCACCGGAGCGAAGAAGGGGCAGCACCCTTCCCCGCCCACCATCATGCGGATGCTCCGCGAGCACGACGACAGGGTGGCCGCGGACGCGCTCGCCGCCGAGACCAGCTGACCGGTACAGATAGACGTCAGCCCCGGTCAGACCCATTGGAACCAACAGGTCTGACCGGGGCTGACGTGTGTCCGGAGGATCAGCGGGGTGGCGGGTCGAGCGGCCGCGCCCGCTCCGGTCCGTGCGACCTCGCGGCGCGCATGTGCTCGCACCGATGGGCATCCCGGGGGAACGCGACCCCCGTCGACGCGGCGAAGGCCGGGAAGAACGCCTGGGCGTCCTCCGACTGCGGGGTCGTGGTCCAGGCGTACCCGTCACGGCCGCGCAGGGCGAAGCGCACCATGCGGGAGCCGTACCCGTGGCGCTGCCACGGACCGGTGACCCTGATCTTCACAATCAGCCCGAGGCGGCACACCTCGCAGGCCTGCCAGACCAGTCGGGCGAAGTCGTACCCGTCCGGCGCGCAAGCCCGGACCCCCTGCATCCCGGCCGGGTCACCGGGCGGCTTGTAGCACCAGGTCTCGGTCTCGGGGTCGACCCTCCACTCCAGACTGTTCCACGGGACGGCGGCCGGCGCTGCGGGCGCCTGCGCGTCCCGCCCGTGGAAGGCGTCGACCAGGCGCTCCCACAGGGAGCCGCCGGGCCTGGTCCTGTTCGACGACCCCACGGTCAGCGCTGGCTCTGCAGCTGCGGGAGCTCCCGCAGGGCAGCGGGCAGGTCGTCGATGCCGCGCTGCAGGTACCAGGCCCGGGACCAGCGCAAGACGACGCCGCGGCGCAGGCGCCACCGGTCGCAGAACTGGGACAGGACGTCGTCGCAGAAGTCCTCCCGCAGCTGCACCAGCACCTCGTCCTCGGGATAGGTCGCGTACCCGATACCGCACTTGTCCGGGTCGCCGAGGTCGAGCGCGTCGGCGAGGATCACCGCGGCCGCCGCGCTGGTGCCGCCGCCGTTGTACCCCCAGCCGAAGCCGCCGTGCTCCGGCTCGGCCAGCTCACGCAGCACCGTCACGTCCTGCCGCTCGGTCGGGCCGAACTCGACCTCTTCGACCAGGATCCGGGCGGGCTGCCACTCCTCCCCGTCGCTCCTGTTGCTCTCCGGGCCGTCCTGGATCCCGTGGTACGTCCAGTCCCTGTACGTCACGTCGCTCCCCTGGTTGCTGCTGCAGAACCTCCACAGCCTGCCGGAGCGGAATGGAGGCGGACAGGGCTTGCCCGGCCAGCCGAAGGCGGGAACGGTTCGCGCACATGTCCGCCGGAATCGGGGGCTCAGCGCTCCGGGCGGAGCGTCGCTCACAGCACGAAGCCCCGGCGGGCTGGTCGTGCCGAGCCCGCCGGGGCTTCGCTGCGCCTATCGGTCCGAGGCGTCCTGACCGCCAGGTAACGGGCGGGCCCAGACGGCGGCCTCATCGGGATGGGTGGTGGTGCGGACCTTGACCCACGCGGCGTTGTGACCGACACCGGTCTTGCGTGAAAGCCGCCAGGCATGCCATGAGGTGACGGGGGAGAAGATCCAGCGGCGTCGAGTGAGCTGATTCATGCGGCGATGCATACCCACCGCTCAACCCGCTGGCTCATGCACGGTGCCCCGGACCATGACGGCCGGGGCACCGCTCACCGACCGCCCTGGGCGTCGCTCTGCCCGATCTGCCTCCACGACCACTCCTGCCGTGGGAGCTGGAGCAGGGTCGGCAGCGCGGCGACGTCGACACGGAGCTTGATGCCGCGGATTCGCTCCTGCAGGGCTGTGGCCCGTCGATCCAGTACCTCGGCATCGTCGGCGCCGGCCAGTACCAGGCGCACGACGGGGAACAGGCTGCTCTGCGGGTACCGCTGACGCCAGAGCTTCTTGTGGGAGCCGATCGTGCCGCGCTCTCCCTCGAAGTAGGGGCAACGGTAAGAAGCGTGTCACCGGCCGTAAGGGGCGGGCATGAAGAGCGCCGCGGCGAATACGAGCAGCACCACCAGTGTTCCGGCGCCCGTCAGTACGAGTGCCACCTTCTTCGGCATCCACGCCATGACCCACTCCAGCCCCTGGTAGAGCGCGGTGATGAAGAGGAGCGCGACCGTGACGTACAGCAGCACCGCTATGCTCACTCCCACGATCGCGCCAGCGATCCGGAAAGGGCCCCAGAGCAGCGCCAGCGCTAGCGGGATCACGACCGCGCCCGACAGTCCGCCGGCGAGCTCGTAGAACCACGGCCGGTCGCCCATCCAGGGCAGATTCGGGATGCGCGCGACGTCGATGAGGTCGAGGAACGTCCAGAAGCCCAGGGTTGCGACCACCCCGAGGGTCAAGACCACGGCCACGCGGTACCACCACGTCTGTACCTTCGACCATTTGGTTCCCCTGCCGTCGAGCATCGTCGCCATCGTCACCGCCGACCAGATCAGCCACCGCCGGATCAGCTTGGTTCCAGCGTCCCCCATCGCGTCACGCAATACGCGGTCGGCCTCCACACGTAGCACGATCTCACCCCTGGTCGAGGTGTAAGTCGTGTCGTCCAGAGGGTGGATCAGTCCATCGTGCAGCAACGTGGCCGGAAGGTGCTTTCCGGTCTTCGGCACGAGCCAGGTGAAGAGCGCGGGCACCGAGGTCAGGTCGCTGAGGAAGGTGCTGGTCTCCCGGGGCACCAGCAGCTCGCCGAGTTGCCGGTCCTTGTAGGCGATGCGGCGCCGCATCCTGAATTGCTCGCGGCCCCCGTCGGTGCACCGGACCAGCACGATCTGGGCCATGGAGCCGAAGATTGCCGGTTCCCCCGGAGCACCGTCGACGCCACCGTCGTAGAACCGGAGCGGCTGCGGGATAACCGGGTAATCGGGTCCGATGTCGGAGACGCTGTCGGATACGGACATACGCACCTCTCTCGCCACACAGGTTCGTAGCCCTCTCTTCCAGCGATCGGCTGCCGATATCGCCCTCCTGGCAATCTGTCACCCAAGCGCCTCACCATCGTCCTCCACCCGTGGTTCGGCGAGCCCGCACGGCTCGGACCGAGTCGGGAGGGCCCTGCCGCACGCCGACCGAGAGGCCCTCGGGCATGAAGGGGATTCGTCACCGAGGCCCCTGGCTCACCAACACGGGTGACGCAGTCGCAAGGTCCCCCGCGGTTTGCGGCTGATGACAGTGTTCTTACCGGCACCCCGAGTCCTGGGCGGCGAGGGTGGCCGCGAGGCGTTCGGCGAGTTCGGCAAGGTGCGGGTCGTCGGGGCCGGCGGTGTGCTCGATGGCGGCCTGCTCGGCGTCGTACGCGTCGAGGACCTGCTCCCAGCTCTGGGCGTTCGGCCCGTAGTGCTCGGGGAACACGTGGGCCAGCCACCAGGCCGCCGCACGCCAGTCCGGCCGCAGGTACCTGGTCTGCCGTTCCTCGACATCCAGGCCGGTGACGGGGTCGTTGTAGGTGCGCACGCGTTCCTCCAGGACCAGGCTCCCGGCGCCCGCCTGCAGAACTCGCGCGAGCGCCCGGGCGGCCATCTGCGCCCGAGCGGAGTTCACCCGCCGGTACAGCTCGACGTACATGTCGTCGGAGGCGTTCGCGGGTTCTCCGTCCTCGCGGGCCTGGGCGGCGTCGCGGCCGCGGGCCATCCACCGGGCGAGGGTGGCCCGGGAAACTCCGGCGCCCTCGGCGGCGAGCGAGTTGGCGACGCCCACGGCGGTGGCCTTGACGATGCTCTCGATCCGCTTCGGCGTCAGCAGGGAGGGGCGGCCCGGGCGGCGGGTGCTTGATCTCATGCGGGCGGACCGTACGTACACCTGGTCGCTTGCGTCTCCGGCGTCACGCATTTTGCGATTTACGCGACGGTCCTACGCGCGCGCGGGCGCGGGAGTCTCATCCGGGGTACCGGGCGGTCCTCCCTGGTCAACGCGCCAGGCACCCGGTCCTGTTGGACCCAATGGGGTCAACCCTGTTAGGGGCACCACGCTGGCCTGGGGTTTTCCTCGATCGGGCGGAGCGTCGCCGGGTCCACGTACGGGCTGGGAGGAGGCGATACGGTCTGGCGGTGACGAGTGGACGGGGAGAGGCCCGAATGAGGAGAGAGCCATGGTCCAGGTAACGCTGGAGCCGTTGAAGATCCCGGACCGGCTGCGCATGCCGGCCGTCTTCGAACGGGAGTGGACGGAGCCGGCCAACAAGCTGCGCCCGCGCATCCTGCTCCCGGCCGCATTCACCGGGCCGTCCCCGATCGCCCCGGGCGAGCACCGCGTTTTCATCGTCTTCAACCGCAAGGGCGGTGCCGGGAAGACGACCACGACCCTGGAGCTCGCGTGCGCCTGGGCGGCGATGGGCTACACCGTGCGCATCATCGACGCCGACCCGCAGGACGCCGGTCTGACCGGGTGGCTGGCGCCGGTCTATCCCGAAGGCCTTGACCCCAAGCACCGGCTGACGCTGAAGAACGTCATGTACGGCGAGGCCGGCCTGGACGAGGCGACGTACTACACCCGGTACAAGAACCTCTACATCGTGCCCAGCTACGAGGACTGCGCGGTCGTCGAGTACGACCCGGCGGTCAACGGCGAGCGCACCCTGCGCCGGGCGATCAAGCGGAGCGAGGCGCCGGTGGACATCACCATCGTCGACTGCCCTCCGAAGGTCGGGAAGCTCTCGACGTTCACCCTGGCGATCGGCGGCGAGGTCTTGGTGCCCAGCCAGCTCAGCGGCCTGGACAAGAAGTCGAACGAGCCGTTGCGCAGGACGATCGCCGACGCGCAGGAGGAGTACGACGTGAGGGTGCGGGCCGCCGTGCTCACGGCCTGGGGCAAGACGATCATCTCCCGTTCGGTCGGCAACGAGATGGCCGAGCACTACCCGGACGCGCTGGTGTGCCCGGTCCGCCGGTCGGTGGACGCCACCACCGCGCCCGACGAGAACAAGTCGATCCGCGAGTACAACAAGCGGTCCACCACCACGCGTGACTTCGACCAGCTCGGTCACATGCTGGTGGCGCCGCGGGGAGCTGCAGCATGAGCAACGGAATGCCCTTCGGCCAGGGGAGCCTCCTCGGCAAGGAGCTGGGAGGCCAGTCGCCGTCCGGCCCGGGCACGAAGGAGAAGATCCCGGCGTATGTCAGCCCGGAGACCATGAACCGGCTGCGCAACGCCGTGGTCGCGCTCCAGCGGATCGACGACGAGGACGCCGACGTCCCGGTGTCTCTGTCCGCGTACGTGGAGGCCGCTGTCCTTGCGCAGCTCCGCCGTGATGAGCGCGAGTACAACAACGGTGCGCCGTTCCCGCAGCGCCGCAACAAGAACCTCAAGAGCGGTCCGCCGGTCACGAAGTAGCCGTCCGCTGACTGCGAGGGCCCCGCCGCTTCCGGTGGGGCCCTCGCGTGCGTCAGTGGCCCGGTCAGGGCTTCTCGAGGTCGGGTAGTAAGCGGCGGGCGAGGGGTTCCTCGTCGGGATGGGTAGCCCGCCGGGTATGTCCTATCGAAGCCGAGTCACGCTATCCCGCGGCTTTCTCCCAGAGCCGCGCCGCCCACAGTCCACAGATGGCGCCACACACCCCGCCAATGAGAGCACCGGCCCACCCGAAAGTGTTGATCGCCGCATCGATGGCAGGAGCGGGCCAGGCCCAGGGCTGTGATCCATATTTGCCCCACTCGATAGGCACCCCGTATTCGCCATGGCCAATCTGCACGGCAATGATGGACCCGGCAAAGAGGCATGCGGTAGCAAGGGCGGCATACTGATAGGGCGCCGCCTTGAAGTTCCTGCTCAGGATGAAGACGAACAGAGCGACCCCAGAGGACCAGGCGAGCGTCGCCCAGAACACACCAAGGACGCTTCGCTGGGCGGCCACTTCGTCAGCCATGGCGCCGGAGAGCGCCGAACCGAACAGCATGAGCAGGGCCGGCCAGATCAGTCCGAGGAACTGCTCCACCGCCCAGTCTGCATACTTCTTCTGCTTGCGGACCCGGCCAAACTCGTCCCGCAGGCTGTCGGCCTGCGACGCGGCCTGCGCGGGCTGCGGGGGCTGCGGGGGCTCGACCGGGACTTCCGGCTGCGACACGTTGCGGACCCGGCCAAACACGTCCTGCAGGCTGCCGGCTGGCAGGGGTTGCAACAGGACTTCCGGCCGCGGCACGTTCCGCCGCTCGATCCGGCCGTCAGCATGATGTACCTCGACGAATCCCCCACCCGGCGACCTAGTCAGCGCCTGCTCAGCGGCCCATACGGCACTGTCGAGATCTCCGTGTACCGACTCGGGACTGCCTACTACACCGCCTCCACACAGCCGCCACGGTCCGCCGTTGGGGTCAGCGATGATCTTGAGAGTTCTCATTCGTCCTGGCCAGGTTTGTGACATCGCGCGATCGTCCTCATTCATAGGGAGTCGGCGTTCGAGCCGACGGCGCTGGATGAGGCGACCGGGACGACTGGCCAGTGGTCAGTGCGTCACTCTGCCTCGGGCCGTGGAGGCTGGTCTTGCAGCCACTCAAGGGATTCATCCCCGGCCTTGTCCGGCTACTCTAGCCCCACAATTCACCCATTTGGTCTCTTATTCGCATCTTTCATGTGCTGTGCCATTCGCGGCAGTTGGCGGCCGCGTCCCCGTGTTGACCCGGGCTTGCAGGATGGCCGCAGCCTGTCGATCCCAAGGAGTGATCGCTGTCGTTTGCGGCTGGTGGCACGGTTCTTACCCGCACTCCGTGTTCCCATATGGCCACGTCAGCAGCGGTTGGTGCTGTTGGTTCTAATGGGTCTAACTTCGGGTTTGATCGGTGCGGGTGTCTGGGCCTGGTTACCGTGCGGTCCGTGAAGAAGAAGCCTGACGTCCTGGAGGAGCTGCCCGAGCTCCAGGAGGCCGTGGACGCCGTGTGCGAGGCGGCCCCCTCCGACGCCCGCCGCCGGCAGATCCGCGCCCACGCCCGCGAGCTCGTCCGCGCCCTCCGGCACCCCGACCACCCGCTCGACACCGGTGCCGACCTGGCCGACGTGTTCGACCCGCAGTCGCTGAAGGCCTACGAGCGCCTGGCCCTCGTCGGTGAGCTCCGCGACCGAGGCGAGAAGCGGCCCACGAGCGAGGCGACCGCGATGGTGCGCTCCGGTGTGATGGCCCTGCTCCAGCGCGAGCTCGGCCTGGAGGTCCACTACCTGCGCCAGCTCAAGGAGCTCCCCCGCAAGGAACCGGTCGACGTGGCCCGGCGTGAGCAGCTGCGCGAGAGCCTGGTGACCCTGGCCGACTACGTCGGCCGCCGTACCCGCTGGAGCGTCGAGGGCGGCCTGATGGAGCACGGCTACCCCCGCTGGGTTCGAATGCTCGCCATGGCCTCGGTCGTCCTGGACACCGGCGCCCGGGTCGGTGAGCTCTGCGCGCTGCGCCTGGAGGACCTCTCCCCCGCCTTGGGCGAGGTCCGCATCCGGCGCCACCCGCAGAACGCCCGCCCCGACAGCCCGGTGTCCGTCGAGGTCTACCCACTGCGCCGCTCCACCCGGGCCGCCCTGCAGCGCTACCTCCTGGTGCGCCGCATGCTGATGAGCGACGTCACCGGCGGCGCCGACTGGCTGTGGGTGTCCGTACGCGGCAACCACGGCGGCGTCGTCGCAGAGGGCGTCGAGCCCGAGTACCGGCCCGCCGGCACCGCGCTGCAGGCGTGGGGTACCGGCCGCGCCTACAGCGCCACGGTGACCCGGGTGAACATCGACCTCGCTGGGACGCCGGGCTGGTCGCCGCTGCCCGTGCGGATGGAGCAGCTGCGCCGAGGCGTCGCGCCTCCCGAGCTCCACCTGGTGCCGCCCGCCCCGGATGCCGAGCGGGCCGCTGAGCTGATGAACCGGCTGCAGGAGGCCGCTCGCCGCCTCGCCGCCCTGCCCGACGCCCGGACCGTGGCCACAACGGGGCGCACCGCCCGCGACGAGGCCCGCCACGTCCTACGCGAGGCCTGGCGCCTGGGCATCGAGCACCAGGTCCAGCTCGCCGCGCTGAGCGCCGGCGGGCTGCTCGCCCTCGACGTCCCCCGCGCCGGATGGGAGCCCGAACTGCTCCGGGCGGTCGACCGGGCGCTGCACCTCACCCCCCTTTAGACCCGTTGGGTCCAACACCCTGCGGGCCTCGAAGGGCAGGGTCGCGCACGGGCAGGCGCGCGCGGGGACCTGCGCAAGTTGCGCAGAGTCGTCGAGTAAGTGCATTCATCCCAGTCGATCCGGCGCCGGTGTAACGGGGGCCGTTGGTCCGGTGAGCGAAGGACCGCGGAACGTGCGTACGGTAGTTGTAGCCGGTCCAACGGAGGGTGTTGAGATGGCACCGACTCCCTACGAGGTTACGCTCGGCTCTCCTGCCGGGCGCCGCGTACTCGGCATGGAAACGCAAAAGGCCAAGGATGATTTGGCTGATGCCTTGCGAGTAGAGCTCCATGATGGGCCGAACGCTGACAAGGAATATTCACTGATCCATGAGGGTCGGACCTACACGGCGACACCGCTGAGTGTTGGGCTCGTGGCCATACATCGGCCCATGGAGCATGGTGACTTGAAGCGACTGGGGCGCGAGCAAAATCGCCACGTTCTGAAGATTGGCTTTTATGTGGCAGATATCCTGTCTGCAGATTCCGCAATCCTGCGCGGATCTCTTTAGGGTTCTCGTCCTCACCATGGCTGCTACGGTGCCTTGCCCTGCATGTGTGAAGGCGTTGTACTGTCGGCAGGCGGAGACGCAGGGGCTAGGGTCCTCACATCGGAGATTGGTACAATCACAGCAGGCTTTGGCTTAGGGTTGGCGGCATAGGCGAAGACCACCACGCCAGCCGCAACAGCAACGGCTGCCCACGCGAGCTGTGGACGCAACGCTTTAAATCTCTCCCGCGTGAGGTAGTAGTTGGCATAGACGGCGACCGCTCCGGCTGCACTCCTCAGAGGAACCGACCGTCGAGCCTCTTCTGATTCAGGATTCTGCCGCGCTGCCGTGTTGGCCACTTGCAGGGCGCGATACAAGTCGGGAATATCATCCGCGACGTGACCGTATAGTTCGTCCTTGTAAACCGCTAACTCGCCATAGAGGTGGCCGAGCGCCTCCCGCCGCTTTCTGTCGCGGCGGCCGGATGAGCCCTGGAGCTGGTTTTTAAACTTTTCAAGGTCCAGCTGTGCGAGGGTTCCCCATTCATCCGTGAGAAGTTGGCTCGTGCGAAAAATCATGTAGCCGACAGCGATCAACGCGGTAGTCAGCCCCAGACCTGCAGCGAGAAGCCGAGGCCACTGAGAGATATCCAAGGAGCCAAGCCTCGTGAGTTGAATTCCCGCCACCAGGGCACCGCCGACGCCTGCGGCCGCCGTCAGAAGCCAGCGCGCCGTAGTGCGTAGTGCCTGGGTAGCTGCGGCATAGTTACTTGCCGAGGCTGTGGGAGACGGTTCTGGAGGAGCGGACATATAGACCGACGCTCTCTGGACTCGCGAGCGCCACTGTCACACTGCGGTGACCGTGGCAGTACTCCGCGAGTTATATCCGCCAGAACCATCGTTGAGGTGGCGGCGCAGGCGTAGCCCGGCGTGTTGTGCCCGATCAGGCGGAACTTCCGTGCGTCTGCTCCGAGACGACTTGGTCGAGCGTTCGGAGCGGCTCTCCCTGCTCCATCTCCTTCTCGCTGAGCTCGATGTTGTACAGGAGCCGGGAGATGTTCTGTTCGATCAGGAACTCGACGAGCTGTGGGGTAACCGGCACCAGGAAGCCGACCAGCGTGCGGTCATGGGTCAGGGCGAGAGTTTGTCCCGCCGCGCCGGCGTCCTCGATGAGACCACCGGACAGATCTCCCATTCGCACGGTTCGGATGGGAGGAGCCTCCTCGTGCCCGTCAGTCGACGTCACTCCAACCAATGCGCCGAATCGCTTGAGCAAGGTTGCAGGCAGTTCGAGCACAGCAGCTGGCACCGCCAGGTCGCGGGACTTCATTGCCCCGACAAGGGTGTGACAGGGCTCGGTGGCCGCCTTCTCCACGCTCCGCTCCTGGTCACCGGATGACTCGACGAGCAGCGCGTCGAGAGTCACCAGCGGCTTGCCCGCGGCTATCTCCTCCTCAGACTCGGTCAGATTCTGCTCAATGCGCGAGCGGTTGTAGTCGATCAGGTGCTTGACCCAGGCCGGGGTCAGGGGGACGAGGACACCGATCAGCTCTCGGTAGCTCTTGATCCCTACAAGCTCGCCGTCGCGGGCGTACTGCTCCAGCTGCGTGCCACGCATTTCGCGGACGCTGATCATCTTCATGGTGGTCTCCTTCCCGGTTCACCGTTGGCGACATCCGTCGACGCCTGTCTACAGATATCGACAGTACGCACTGTCGGGCGTCACTCGCAAGGCCTCCCCGCTGGCAGGCGTACGACACGCCTGCTGCTGCGGCACCGCGGTCGGGGTTCCAGGCACCCCTTCCGAGCGTGCCGCCCGCACTTTCTGGAAGAAGATCGGCGAGCTGCAGTCTCGGAAGCGCCGAGGATCATGCAGAACAGGCCCGAGAGGGGCGTGAAGGGGGCCAGGAGCGCTTATCTAGCCCTCGGCGCCGCGGAGTGCCGATCAGCCTCCGAGAGCGGCACACGCTCGCTCACGGGCGCGTCGCCTTTGCCCCTGTAGTCGCCGCCCGAAGGGCGTCTGTGTTCATCGGCGAAGCCGATGTGCCCTTGAAAGTCGTGCCCGAAGGGCTCCTTTCTTATGTTCTGACCTGCACCGACTCCTCCAGGGACGCCCCACGGCGCAGCCGCGTCACCCATTCGGGTGACGCGGCTGCGCCCCCCTCCTCTGGTCTATTAACAGGGCCTTGCGCTTGCGAGCGGACGGTCCTGTCCGGAGCATGACCGTCCGGTTCTCCGGCTGTCCGCCGTCCCAAGCTCAGGCCACGACCCTGGCCTGCTACGCGAGGGGGTCAAGATCGTTTGCGGCCGGGTGGCGGGCTGAGGTGCCCCGAGCAGGGGTGGTGGGTGCGGCGCGGGCCGTGCCCACCACCCAGGTCCTGGAATGGCAACGCCCTGTTAATAGGCGGCGGGCCGGTGGGGGTATCGGCGGCCCATCGCCGTCGTGGTGACTACCGCAAGCCGGTGCACGCCGGGGGCGCCCTCCGCCGGCCTTCGACCGCGGCCCGTACGGGGCCGGGCACGAAGAGGAGAAGCGTGGCTGGGGCAGGTGGGACTGCGGCGAGGCCCCCGCGGACCGGAACCGCGTGCACGTCGAGTGGGGCACACCTTCGTGGGCTGAGGCCAAAGACGGGCCAGCAGCAGAAGCGGGGTTGCTCTGCCCGGCGAAGCCGAGGTCTCTCTCGCTTGCCCGTCACAAGACCAGGCCGAGACGGCGGTGCCGCTGCGGCCAGCGGTACGGGAGAGAGAAGAACTTCTTGGGGGGGCTTATTAGAGGGGAGCGTTTTCCCAGGTCAGCGAGGCGCGTGCGTTTTTTTTCCGACCAGGCTGGTCGGAAATCCGTCGGGTCCGGTCGGAAATCCGACCATCGAAACGACCTGGGACTTTGCACATCACCGCAGGTCACTTCGACGGTCGGAAATCCGACCAGACCCGTGGAGCTGCCCGGCCTGGACCCCGCGAACGACGACGCCCCCGGCGCGGGAGTGCGCCAGGGGCGGGGCCGGTGTGTGACCACGGACGGCACTGTTGCAGACGGAGCGGACACTGTCGCGGGCTCACGCGGACACGATGTCGGTGAAGCGCGCGTAGTGGACCTGGAAGGCGACGTCGGGCGCGATGGCGGTCCGGGAGCTGCGCGCCTTCGCGACGACAAGGTCGGCCTCCGAGGGCCGGGACGTCGGGTCGTACGCGTCGTCACGGTGGACCAGGACCACGGTGTCCGCGGTGAAGGCGACCTCGTCGTCCAGGTCCTCCAGGGCCGGCATCCAGTGCGGCCGCCGCGAGACGGCGCCGAGTGGGGCGGTGACGACGACCGGGACGGCCAGCTCACGGGCCAGGGCCTTGAGGGCGCGGGCTGCCTGACCCGGGGAGAAGCTCTGCCCCACGGCGTCCAGCCCGTCCACCCCGACCAGCTGGACCTGGTGCTCGTGCACCAGGCGCCGGGCGTGCTCCACCAGCTGGCCGTCCGCCAGCAGGGCCGGCGCCAGGACGTACAGCGGGGCCGCCTCGAGGATCGAGCGCGCACGCTCCAGCCGGCGGATGTCTTCCTCAACGAGCTGGCCCGTCCGGACGTGGTCCCTCGACACCCGCCCGGCCGTGACCAGCGCGCGCACCATGATCTGCTCCGCGCTCTGCTCCGCCGACGCGAGCAGCACGGGCACCACCACACGCTCCTCGACCCGGCCCGCGAGCGTGCCGCCGGCATTCCACTGGCAGATGTTCTGCAGCAGGGTGCTGCGGCCCAGGCCGGGCCGGGACGCAAGGACCGTCAGTGTGCCCGGCTCCAGCCCGCCCATCACGGCATCGAGCCCCCGCAGCCCGGTCGGAAGACCCGGCCGGTGCCTGAGGCTGTGCGCCGGCGCTTCCCCGCTGCTGGCGAGGAGCTCCGCCATCGTGAGCACGGGCGACTGCTCGGTCCACTCCATCTCGAAGGACGTCCTTTCGACGAAGGGGTGGCCGCACCGGTGCGGCCACCCCAGGGTGGGAAAACAGGCAGGTCACAGACCGATCAGGTGTTCGCCATGTCGACGAACCGGCTGTAGTGGCCCTGGAAGGCCACGCTGATCGTCGCCGTCGGCCCGTTGCGGTGCTTGGCCACGATCAGGTCCGCCTCGCCCGAGCGGGGAGACTCCTTCTCGTACGCGTCCTCGCGGTGCAGCAGGATCACCATGTCCGCGTCCTGCTCGATGGAGCCGGACTCGCGGAGCTCGCCGATCTGCGGCTTCTTGTCGGTGCGCTGCTCGGGCCCGCGGTTGAGCTGGGACAGCGCGATGACCGGGATCTCCAGCTCCTTGGCCAGCAGCTTGAGGTTGCGGGACATGTCGGAGACCTCCTGCTGGCGGTTCTCCGGGCGCCCCATGCCGCCGGACTTCATCAGCTGCAGGTAGTCCACGATCAGCAGGTCCAGGCCGCCCTTGCTCTGCTTCATCCGGCGGGCCCGCGAGCGGATCTCGGTCAGCGACAGGTTCGGGGAGTCGTCCACGATCAGCGGGGCCGCGTCGATGGCGGGCGTGCGCCGGGCCAGCCGGTTCAGGTCGTCCTCGGTGACCGTGCCCGCGCGGATGTGGTGCAGGGCGACGCGGGCCTCGGCGCTGTAGAGCCGCTGCATGATCTCGGAGCGGCCCATCTCCAGCGAGAAGAAGGCCACGGTGTTGCCGTAGCGGACCGCCGCGGCCCGGGCCATGTCCAGGGCGAGGGTGGACTTGCCCATCGCCGGGCGGGCGCCGATGACGATGAACTGACCGGGCTGGAAGCCGTTGGTCAGACTGTCCAGGTCAGCCAGGCCGGTAGGGATGCCGTCGATCGTGTCGGTGCCCTTCATCCGGGCGTCGAGCTCGTCCCAGAACGAGGGCACGTCCTCGCGGACGTAGGCGTAGCCGGCGGTCTGCTCCCGGGTCGCCAGGGCGTCGAGAACCTCGGCCTCGACGGAGCTGCGGACCTCGTCGAGCTGGCCGACGCCGGAGTAGCCGAGCTGCGTGATCTTCGTCCCGGCCTGGACCAGGCGGCGCAGAACGGCGTTCTCGTGGACGATCTCGGCGTAGTAGGCGGAGTTCGCGGCCGTCGGCACGGCCTGGACCAGGGTGTGGAGGTAGGAGGCTCCGCCGACCTTGTTGATGTCACCGCGCCGGGTGAGCTCGGCGCCGACGGTGATCGGGTCGACCGGCTCGCCCTTGCCGTACAGGTACAGGATCGCGGCCTGGATGGTCTCGTGGGCCGGGCGGTAGTAGTCCCGCTGCTGCATAGGGGTTTCGAGGACCTCACCGATCGCGTCCTTGCTCAGCAGCTGGCCGCCGAGGGCGGCCGTCTCGGCTTCGAGGTTGTGCGGCGGAACGAGCTCGAAGCCGTCCCGGCGAGGGCGGGGGTACTCGTCGTCAGGGGCGGCGTGGGGTGCGACGATGGTCATACGGATCTCCTTGGTGAGGTCTTCTGTGGCGGCCGGTTCTTAGCGGGAGTGGCCGCCACAGGCATGTGCGGAACTACGGGTACGGGTCACGCGGGCTGACCGGCACGGAGCCGGGCCAGCAGGTCAGCGCCGTTGACGGACGCGGGTTCGGACCCCTGACGCTGCTGACGCTCACGCTCGGCGAGACGGCAGGGCGAGCAGTCGCCCTCCTCGAACGCGGGATGCCGTTCGCACATCGCCGGGCCGGAACGCTGCTTCGGCACCGACGCCTGCGGGGCCTCGGGCCAGGTCATCGCGTCCTCGATGCTCTTCCAGCTCGGCTTCACCCGGCCCATCCACTCGGCCAGTCGACACAGGTGGTCCAGGTTCGCGCCGGCGGCCAGGAGCTCGGTGGCCTCGGCGCCGATGGCGGCCGCGCGCTTGGGCAGGTACGGGTGGCCGCTGGCCGTCATGCCGCTGGCCCAGGCGTCCACCACGGGGGCCGCAGCCGAGACGTCAGCATCGGGGGCGGTGTCGGGCGCGGCCGCCTTCTTCGCTCGCTTCTTCGGCGCGGTCTTGGCGGCTGGCGCTGCTGCGGCGGGCGCGGACCGACCGTTCTTCGGAGTCGCTGCAGGCCGCGCCGTACCCCCACCGGAGCCGACTAGATCCGCAGGCTTCTCCGCCCCGGCTCCGCCAGCCAGCGCCGCGGCCGCAGCGGTCTGCGGCCGACCGGAGGTCCGCCGGACCTTGCCATCCTGGGTACGGGTGTGGACCGGAGGCTGCGGCGGGTTCTCCCGCCAGTCGGTGGTGTAGGCGTCGAGCTTGTCCCACACGTTCCGCCAGCCCACGTACGTGTCCATCGGCAGGTCGTTGACCTGGTACTTGCGGAAGCTGTTCTGGATGCCGCCCTTGCCGGTCGAGGTGACCAGTCGGCCGTCGGGGTTCATGACCAGGCCGTGCTCTTCGAGCAGGCGCAGGGCGTCCTTGACCATGGTCGGGCTGGCGGGCTTGTCATTGATGCCGGGCAGCAGGTAGCACAACTGGTCCAGCGACATCCGGCGCAGGCCGCCGCCGGTCCGCCGTGCCGTCTCGGAGACCATCGCGCGCAGCAGCAGGTACAGGTGGAGGGCGGTCCGGGTGATGCCGGGCACCAGGAGCACCCAGTCGCGGACCTGGGTGTAGGACCAGTAGTCGGTGATGTCGCCGACGAACTCAATGTCCTCGGCGTTCTCGTCCATGACGGGAGCAGTCATCGGGCCACCGCCCCGGCGGCCGGCGCGGAGGTGCAAGTGGTGTTGTTGGGCGCGTTGGTAGTCACCAGGCGGTTGTATGCGCCAAAGCGGACACCCCCGTCAGGACAGGTCAGCGCGCGATTCAGGGTGTAAGTCGTAGTCATCACGGCGCCTTCGTACGTGGCCGCGACGGTTACCGTCGCGGGCTCCACGGAGGCGGGCCGGAGGGGGCGGTGCATGTGGGGCGGGCTCCCTATCGGGGTAGGGAGTCATACGTCGACGGGGGGACAGTGACCAGGTCAACCGCTGGGGATGCTGCGATTGACTAGACAATGTCGCTATCCTGGCGTTGGTAGCCGGGCCTCGACCGAGGTCAGGGGTGCCCGGCGTTACCGCCGACATACGACTCAGAGCAGTGGCTTCCTAGGGCCTGGAATGAGTCGGGATCATCAGATGGCCGTCTCCTGTTGACGCAGGGGGCGGCCATCGCCCATTTACGGGCTGGGGTCGTGCGTGACCATCGTCTGGCCCTTCTCCCGGTTGGGCTGACCGGGGATGTCGTGGTAGGTAGGTCGCCATCCGGCGATCCTGCAACAGCTTCCTCGCAGGTCAGAACGCCTTTCCCGCCTGACAGGTTCCGCACAAGCGGCAGATCCGCCCAGCGGGAACACACCAGTGCTGGAAGCCCGCCTGACGGGATGGAAGACGCCACACAGCGACCCGGTAACAGTCTGCTGTAGCGAAGCGGAAGGTCGGAGCCGCAGCGGAAACTGACTGCGGGACAGCTGCACGGGGGGCAATGACATGCCGGCCTTCCAGGTCCGTTGGTTTCGCCGCGCAAGCCCGCGGTTACTCGGATGTGGGGCCATCATTCACCCTCGCCGAATCGATCGGGGCGACTGGGCGGATCCTGGGTGTGTCGGTGGGTGTCGAGCTGGACGAAAGCTACGGTCGCGTCGTCGCTGACCTTGAACCGTGCCCAGCGGGTGCCATCCGGATCGGAGCCTTCGGCGGCACGGGTCCTGGAGATCAGTTCGGCGGGTCCATCAGCTTCCAAGACGTCTAGCAACTCTTCCCACGACAGCTGGTGGAAGAGATCCGTGAGGCGGCTGGCGCCGTCGGACAACAGGGCGGCCCGTCGCACGTCGGCCGCCGGGACGCTGCCGGTGATGGCGTGATCGGCGGCGGCCGGGTTGGTCGCCGCAACCCAGTACCCACCTGGACGATTTCGCAGCCCACGTTGTACGGCCACCAGCTCGGACACTCGGGCAGCCCGTTCGGGTGTGCCTGCGGGTCCGGCGAGCGCGGCCGCCATCTCGGGTCCGGCGACGGCTTCGACGCTGGTGTCCGCCACGGCCTGGACCGTTCCGGCCGCGTCCAGCACCAGTACCGAGTCCGACAGCACGAGATAGTCGATGACGCCCTGGCGCTCGCGAAGCATCGCCACCGTGGAGGCCGGCACCGCCTCCTGGTCCAGCGCACACGTGCTGCTGTGCATCGAGTTGACGTCTCGGATCGCCGTGCGGAGTGCTTCGGCGAGCGGCTGTTCCTCGTCGCCCATGAGCGCCACCAGGCGTGCGCCGAGCTGCCGGACGTACCAGGGCGTGCCGTGGCTGCACGCCATCGGCAGGTCTTTCGGCGCGGACAGGCCGTCCAGGACTACGACGGCGCCCGGGCCGACGAAGACTCCGTCCTCGTTTTCGGCTCCGACGCCCTTGGCCGACGACACGGTGACCTGCACGGTGGGTTACGCCCTCTCAGGCTGGTAGAAGGGGGTGATCCGCTCGCTGGCGACGATGTCCAGCGTCTCCGGGTCGTAGGTGCTCCTGATCAGGACGGAGAACCTCTTGGCCTTGAGTTCGCGGTGGACGTTCTCCAGCTCCGAGTTCAGCCAGTGGACGACGCCACCGCTGCCGCGGGCGTGGATGCCAGCGATGTACAGGAACGTGCCCTTGCCGTCGGGGCGCGGCAGCCTGCCGAAGTAGGCGATGTCCTGCTTCTGCCCGCTGTCCATCGGGGAGCGGTAGACCTCACCGCTGTTCAGATCGGTCAGGAACCAGCCCTTGCTGTCCTTGTCAAAGCGCAGGTGAGGGTCGCTTTCGAGGATCTGCTCGATCAGGGGGCTCAGGCGTGGACCGCAGATCACCACCAGGTTCGACCGGTTCAACTTGACGTTGCCGCCCAGTGGGATGCGCTCGAACGAGATCTCAAGGCCGACTTCCTCGGCGAGTCCCCGGAGGCGCTCGTACGTCTGGATGTCCTCGGTGGCGATGACCGGGCCCTGGATGACCTTGTCGCTGCCGTCCTTGAGTTTTCCCTCCTCCAGCTTCTCGGCGAGCGCCACGATGACGCGGCCGCTACCCAGGAAAAGCCGTTCAGGGGGAGCGCCCTTGGCCAGCTGGCTGACGCGGCCGGCGCTGATGCCCAGCGCCGTCGCCAGATCCTTATTGCTGGTCACGCCCGTGCGCAGGGCCTCGTTCATTGCTTCGTTGCGGACCGATTGCACCTGGCCCTCGTAGTCCTGCAGCCGGCCCACGAGCTGATGGGCATTCTTCGCCCGCTGAAGTGGATCGGTCAGGGCCCGTACATCGGAAAGCGCGGTGTCGAGCGCCGCGTCGAGCTTGTCGTCCATGTGTGTGCCTCCCTTCTGGGGTCATGTTTAGCGCACTAAAGACGAGTCTTCAAGGTGGTTGACGCTCAGGTGGTGCCGCCCTACAGTTTCGTTCAGCAGCCGCTTTAGCTCGCTAAAGACCGGCCTTGCGAAGACTATATCTGCACGTCAGAGCCATCTTTCTGCACCACAGCGCCGATCACACGGCGAATTGCACAGCACAGCTATGCCCTGGTGGCCCCGGTGAACTCGCTCTAACCGAGCGGGGTGATGGGTGGCTGCTCGTTGCTTCTGAACTCAACAGTGGACTGAATTTCGGGCGCGGCGCCCCTGCCGTCATTTGACGAGATGACCCTCCTACCAGCGGTTTTACACCTGGTGGGGTCTTGAGCGGGGGGTTGGCCGCACGGCACCCGAGAGCGGATCTGTAGAGGGCCCCAGGGGTGGGGCCGAGGGTGCGATTCCCCGTCCGCTCACCGCGCCGCACAGACGGCGCGACCCCCGGCACGGCGCTAGAGACGCCATGTGTGCCGGGGGTCTGCACGGACCACCCGATCTAGGAGCTGTCCGCATGACCATCATCGCAACTTCCGCCGCCCCGATCCGCCCGCAGGCCGCTGTCGACGCGCTCGATGACGTCGTCGCCGACGCGTTCAGCCTGTTCGACGAGGTCCAGGGGCTGGCCAAGCTCGGCGTCCGGCTGGCGCTGACGGTCCTCCCGGGCCGGATCGCTGCCGACGTGACGCTGCAGCCGGAGTCCGCCGGCCTCCTGCCGCGGCTGGCTGGGGAGCTGGAGAACACCTCGATCACCTACACCCCGGCCGAGGTCGGGATCGTTGGCTCGATGGGCCAGGGCAACATCGCGGTCCGCATCACCGTCGGCCGCGCGCACCTGACGGCTGGCGACCTCGAGGACCTGGTCGCCGCCGTCGACCTCGACCCGGCCATCGCCGCGTACGGCCAGGCCGACGACGAGTACATGGAGCGGGTCGCATGACCGAGGCCGAGCGCGAGGAGCTCTCCCGCCGCCTCGCGGAGACGAACAAGCAGTCCACGACCCAGTCCGGCAAGAACGGGTTCGACCCGATGGGGGGTGGCCAGCTGTGAAGCTCTGGCCGTTCAAGACGATCCGCGCCGACCGGCACGACAAACTGGTGGCCGCCGAGGGCGCCCTGACCGTGGCCCTCGCCGAGACGGTCGCCATGGAGAAAGCCCGCGACACGGCTCTCTCCGCGCGGGACGACGCCCTGATCGCCCTCGAGCTGATCCAGCTGGAACTGGAGGGCAAGGGGCGGGAGCTGGAGAGCCTGGAGCGTCTCCTGGACCAGGCCGCGCACGGCGTAGGCAGCATTCACGTCCTGCTGAACGACGGTGAGGCCATCAGCGCCCACCGGACCAAGGACGGCGCGAAGGCCGCCGCACGGCTCCGCTACGGAGTCTCCGAGGACGGCTGGAGCCAGGGAGAGGGCCGCCCGCCCACCGACGGCCAGGTCATCTCCACCATCCCGCTGGCCGCCGACACGGCCGACACCGACACAAAGGCGGCAACAGCATGAACCTTCTGCTCAGCAAGCCGAAGCGGGTCGTGAAGAACTTCTGCCAGGAGCACGGCGACATGGAGGGCTGGACCGCCGAGGACTTCGGCCTCCTGTATGACCTGCTCATCGTCGCCCACGCCCCGGGCCCGCTCCGGCGGCTCTGGCTTAGGGCGCAGGTGCTGGCGATCCTTGCGTACGCCATGCCGCTGTACGCGCTGGCCGAGCTGGTGCACGCGGTCCGCGGCTCGTGCTGGCTGCCGCTGGAGCACCACCTGGACCAGGTCGACGAGCGGTGGACCGCCGCCAGCAAGGTCTGCGCGATGGCCAGCGGCCGCGCGTTCGTGGCCCGCGTCGCTGACACCGGCGAGCGGATCACGGACGCGACCTGCCGGGTGACCGGCCGCCTCGCCAAGGTCTGACCCCCCTGTACGACTCCGGAAGGAGGCCCCGTGTCCACTGTCGTGGACCTCGCCACCCTCCGCCCCGTCATCGGGGCGGAGCCGACCCCCGCCGAGATCCTGGCGGATGCCCGGCACCAGGCCGAGCAGATCATCGAGACGGCCCGCGACGAGGCGGGCCGGATCCTCGACGGCGCCCAGCGCGCCGTCGAGAAGGCCGACGGTGAAGTCGCCGCGGCCGAGGAGAAGCGCCAGCTGCACGAGCGGCAGGCGATCCGGGCCCGCGAGCTCGCCGACACCGAGACCGAGGGTGCCGCCGAGATCGTGGGCAAGGCCCGGGCGCAGGCCGCCGAGCTCTTGGACCAGGCCGCCGAACTCGCCTCCCGCCGCCGGACCTCGGCGGAGGAGGCGTACAGCAAGGCACTGACCGACGCCGAGGAGATCCGAAGCGGGGCACAGGCCCGGGCCGAGGAACTCCTGGAACAGGCCCGGACGGCGGCGGCCGAGGCGGCGACAATCCGCGCGGCCGCCGAGACCGACGCCGAACTCGCCCGCCGCAAGGCCCACCTCGACCTGGACGAGGAGACCGCCACCCGGCGGACCGAGATCAGGCAGGACCTGGAGCGCCAGCGGGAGACCACCGACCAGCTCCGCGTCGAGATCCAGGAGAAGTTCCGCTCTCTCGACGCCCAGCAGATGACCGAGTACGAGGAGCAGCGCGACCGCCTGGACGCCGAACTCGCCGACATGCGCAGGAAGGCCGGCGCCGAGGCGAAGTCGACGGTCGACAAGGCGGCCCGGGAGGCCGAGAGCATCCGGAAGGCAGCCGAGCGCGACGCGGCCACCGCCACCGGACGGGCCGCGGCCCGAGAGGCTGCGGCCGAGAAGCTCTTCGTCAAGGCCGAGGCGGCATCCCGCCGGACATCGCGGCGGATGGGCTGGACCCGAAAGTTCTGGACGGGCGCCCCCTGGATCGCCCTCGCCGCCGGCGTCGGCCTCGCCGCCTCCGGCGAATACGAGCTGGCCCGCCTCGTCGGCATCAACCCGTACGTCGCTCCGCTGCTCCCGGTGAGCATCGACGTGTACGCGGTGTCGGCGTTCCGGGCCAAGCGGGACATCGCCCCGGCGCTGCTGCTGATGGCCGGAGCGAACCTCGCGTTCCACATCGCCGATCAGGCGGGCATCGGCCACGGCGGCAAGGCGACGCCGTGGCAGCTGACCGCCGCCGTCGTCCTCATCTTCGTCGCTGTGATCTGGCGGGTGCACGCGCTCCTGGGCCACCACGGCGAGGAGAGCGACGGCCGTACGGACGAGGCGGACTCGGCCCGTACGGATGGCCGTACGGACGGGCCCCGTACGGAGCCCGCACGGGGAGACCGTACGGAGCCCCGTACGCCCCGCGACCGTACGGGCCGTACGGCAGCCCGTACGGATAAGCGCCGTACGGCCCGTACGGACACCGGCCGTACGGGCAGCGCGGCGCCCGCCCGTACGGACGCCGAAGCGGTCGCCATCCTCCGGGCCCTGACCCCGGAGACGGATGGCTTCGTGAACGTCAACGCCGCCCGTACGGCCCTCGGCAGCAACCGCGACCGGGCCGTACGGCTGCTCGCCGAGGCGGGGCTGCTGCGCCCCGCCGACGCGGCCAAGCACCTGAGCAACTGAGCACCTGGACCGGCGGCCGCCATCGGCAGCCGCCGGTCCGTACGGCGCGGGCCACAGCCCGCCGCCTCTGCCCCCGACAGACGGCGGGCCCCACCCCGAGAAGGAGTTCCCCATGGACATGTCCCACCTGCTCTCGCCCGAGGCGTTCGCAGAGTTCAGCCAGGCGCGGCGCCGCTCGCACGGCACCGACCACGAGGTGTACGACGACCTGCTCGCCGCGGTCCGGGCGAAGTACCGCGCCGAGCACATCTCCGGCGACCGCTTCAAGGCCGCCGCCCGGCGGTCGAGGAAGCTGGAGAAGCACGCGAAGACCCTGGTGAAGGCGGCGAAGGCGCAGTACGAGGCGATCCAGGCCCTGCAGATCGCCCTCACCGACCACACGGCCCTGGTCGCCGTCCTGCCCGAGCAGCGCAAGACGAAGGCGCTGGCCAGGGCCCAGCGCAACGCCGCGATCGGCGAGTTCGCCTCCAAGTCGCTGCACAAGTCGGCGGAGCTCCTCACCAAGAAGGACGGCGAGGACGCGGGGGCCGGCGGCAGCGTCCCGGGCTCGCTCTACGACCTGGACAAGAAGCGGGGTGCCGCGTGACGCAGCCGATGACCCGGGCGCAGGCCCGGCGCCTTCGCCAGGACGCGCACCGCGAGAAGCGGATCGCGGACTTCTCCGCCCGCCTCGGCGAGTGGGGCGTGATCCTCGCCTGGGTCGAGGAGGCCAAGGCGGTCGCCAAGGCGGAGCAGCAGAAGGGCAGCAACGCGGCCGTCGTGGAGCTCGCCCGGACGCTCGAGAACTTCTGCACCCGCTACAGGCCGTAGTCATCCTGTGGGCGCGTCAGGGCCGCTTCCCGGTCGGGGAGCGGCCCTGATGGGGCCCCAACCGGACGCACGGATACGCGGACGCGCGGACACGCGCGCGCGTACGCGAGGACATCACTCTCTGTCAAGAGGAGTTGGCATGTCGGATGACGGGGATCTGGTTCACTTCCCCACCCGAGAAGGGGACTTGAGCGGGATGCCGGGGCTTCCCCCGCCCCGCCGGGCTGCTCCGCCGGAGACCCCGGAGGAGACCACGATGGAACTGCCGGTCATCCCCGAGCGGGAGACGGCCGCGCAGTCGGCGGCGGCCGTCACGGCGGCGCCCTTACCGATGACCGGCCTGCCGCCGGCCCCGACCGCTTCCGGCGCCCCGGCCGTCGGCGGTGGGAGTCTGGCGGTCGTCGCTCCGCTGGCCGTCGCGCTGGCCGCACTCCGCGGTATGGCGATGGTGATCACGGACTGGCGCCAGCGCCGGATGAGCGAGCACGCCGAAGCCGCCCCGCTGCGCGAGGCGCAGATGAAGACCAAGGTCGCCGCGCTGGAGCAGCAGGCGGACCACGCCCTGGCCATGCGCAAGCTCGGTGACCAGGGCCGCGAAGCGCGCGCCAAGGCCACCGTCCCCTCCAGCCAGGAGTACGGCCGCAAGGCCGCCAGCGGAGGAGGCGGGGGCGGCCGCAGCGGCTCCGGCTCCTCCGGAGCGACGGGCGGAGGCAAGGGATCGGCGGGCACGTCCGGGGGCGGCAAGCCGGGGGCGAAGCCCGCCAACTCCTCCGGGACTTCCGGACCCTCCGGCGCGTCGGGGAAGGGCCCTGGAGCGAAGGGCAACAGCTCCATCTCCGGGAAGGGCGCCACCTCGTCGGGCTCCGGCGGCACGTCGGGCTCGAAAGGGTCCGGGGCCAAGGGGTCGGGATCCGGGGCCGGCGGAGGCAAGGGCGCCGGAGGCGGCAAGGGCTCTGGCCTCCAGAGCCCGAGCGGAGGGAAGTCGCCGAGCTCGTCCGCCTCAAGTCCGGCGATGGAGCGGGCCCGGGGCCGCCAGGAGCGGCGGGCTGCTCGTCAGGCTGCCCGAGGAGAGCGGCGGGCGGCAGACCAGAGCGCAGCCCTGGCCGACCGGACCAAAGACCGCGACCTGGCCCGCGACAACAAGCAGCAGGCCCGGGAGGCCCGCCGCGCGGCGAGGGAGACCCGCCGGGCCAAGAGGGCCGACCTGCGGGCCGGGCGCAAGGAGCAGCGGGAGAAGAAGAAGGAGGCGGCCGAGGCCGCCAAGGCCGCCGAGGACCGAACCACCTTCGGCGAGGCCGTGGCAGACACGGCCAAGCGCCGCTTGAAGAAGCGCCGCAAGAACATGGCCCCGCCCGTCCTGACCACCGTCAAGCGGCGCAAGAAGAAGAAGCCCAAGCCCGGATCCGCTCCGGGCGCCGGAACACCATCCGGTCCAGGAGCGGGCAAGCCGTCCAGCACGAAGAGCTCGGGGACGAAGAAGCCGAAGTCCGGTTCGAAGCCGGGCTCCGGACCGAACCCGCCGTCCGGAACGGCGTCGGGGACCAAGAAGCCCAGGCGGCCGAAGAAGACCCGGGTGAGGAAGCCCAAGCCGAAGAAGACCGGCCCGGGCAAGGCCGGACCCAGCACCACCGCAGGCACTGGGTCGGCGAAGAAGAGGAAGAAGCCCACCGGCGGCCGGAAGGGATCAAACACTCGCAACAGCCGCTCGACGTGGTCGTGGTGGAAGCGCAGGAAGACCCGCAAGCCGGGCCCGGCCGGCTCCACCAGCTCCAGCACGAGCGGCTCCGGCACGCGCTCGAGGTCGTCCGGGCGTGAAGACGCCTGGACCTCGGCGCAGCAGGCGACCGGTCCGCGCTGGGATCCCTTCTACATCTTCCGCGACGACGAGCCCGCCCCGGCGAAGAAGCCGCCGGCAGGCGTCACCGCCGGGCAGCGCGGACTCCCCCGGGCATCCGAGCCGCACACCCAGCGCCCCGGCACCCAGCGACTGCAGGGCACCGCGGGCACCCAGACCAAGGAGTCCCGAGTGAGCGCAGCCGACACCAAGAGTCCCCAGGGCGGCCTGGCCGCCCAGCACCAGACCGAACTGAACCTCGGCGGCTACCTCAAGAACATGAGCCGCGTCGGCCTGGGGGCGGCCGAGACCGAGGCCGAGACGAGGATCGTCGTCGACCAGATGAAGCAGGCGGTCAAGGCGATCGAGGAGATGCAGGCCGATCTTCAGAGCTCCCAGAACGTCACCGACCCCGGCGTGATGCTCAAGCTCGACCAGCTCGCCGAGGCCGCCCAGACCATGGCCAAGGAGGCGGAGCGCATGGCCATCAAGTGCCGTGAGGCGGCTGACGGCGCCCAGATGGCCGCCCGGGTCCTGTACGCCGACTACCGCCGAGACAAGGAAGCCAAGGCGGACGCGGGGCTCGCCCATGTGTCTGCAGCCGCTCACCACGAGGGATGAGGACATGAGCGACATCGCCCGCCCGTCCGGCGACAACAGCTACGCCGGACTGCAGCGCAAGCTGAAGACCTTCGCCGTCGCGCTGGAAACCGCCAGCGAGGCACTCGGCAAGATCCAGAAGGACATGAGGGACCACGCTTCCCTGGCCACCGCAACCGCGACCCAGCTCGGGGAAGCGGGCGGCGACGAGAGGTACGTGGACCTGACCGACACCGTCGCCACCCTCCTCGGTGAGGCCGCGACCCAGACGCAGCGCACCAAGTCTGCGGCCGACACCGGCGCGGCCGCGGCCCGCGCTGCCGCCGACACCCACCGCGCCAAGTACGGCGCCCTGGACGAGATCCGCACCAGCCGCACCACCAAGACGCCGAAGCCCGGCTTCTTCTCCTGATCCCCCACCCCACTTGAAAGGGAAATGGGGCGGGCCGCGAATGCGCGGCCCGCCCCATTCCTTTTCCCACTCTCACGAAAGGGAGGTTCACCCCGTGTCGAGCTTGGCTATCGGACACACCATCGCCCGCCGTGTCCGCCTGGAGCGCACCGTCTACGGGGCGGCAGCTCTCGGCCTGGTCATCGCCCCCAACATGGATCCGTCCGGGACGGCCAATCTCGCGATGCTCGCCACCGTCGGAGTTCCCACCGGAATCGCCGCCGTGCGCGCCTGGCGGAAAGCGGGCAGCCCGGATTGGAGCCTGATCCGCCTCATCACCCGGGCCCTTCCCTTCGCCTCCGCCACGGCGGTCGATGTGAGCGCCCTGTTCACCTCCGGGTGGGGAATCGACGCCGCCGTCGCGGCGGGCTGGGGCCTGTCGATGGCCTTCTGGGCGCCGCTCTCCCGCTCCGGGAACCTGCGCCTGGCCCACCAGGCGCTGCGGGAAATCGAAGCCGCCACCATCGAGCCGGAAGCCGCCGCCGGCGCCGAGGACGAATTCGAGCGGACGCTGCACGCGATGTGGGAGCGGGCGCAGATTCCCGGCGACACCCGGCTGCGCAACATCGAGCGCCACATCGGCCGCACCATCGACTTCTCCGCGCTCGTCAAGGCCCCCGACGGCCGGGTCGTGCCGAACTTGGACCCGAAGACCGTGGCTGGTGCCTTCGGGGTCCCGGTGGAAGCCGTGAAGTTGACCGACACCGCGTACGGGCCGGGCTGGATGGAGGTCACGGTCACGCCGCAGGCCCTCAAGGAATCCGCGAAGAAGGGCCCGACGGACTCCGACTGGTGGGCGCAGAACATCGCCCGCACTGGCAAGGCCATCCCCGGCTCGGTCTTCGACTACAAGATCCGCGACGACGAACGTGGCGTCACCCACTGGGTTGCCCAGATGGAAGACGAGACGGACTCCCCCCGCCCCGACATCCCCAAGCTGTGCACCGCCGTGGGCGCCAACAAGGAGGACCTCCGCGTCTTCGCCCACGTCGACGGCTACCGCGTGCACGTCATGGTGTGCGACGAGCCCCCGCTGGTCGTCGTCCGCCACGCCACCCGCGAAGACGTCACCCCCGACGCCAAGGGCTTCTGGCGCCTCGGCGTCGCCTACGACGGCTCGTACGTCAACGGCCGCGTCCACCGCCCCGAGGGCATCGCCCTGGGCCTGACCGGCGGCGCCTCCGGCTCCGGCAAGTCCCAGCTGATCATCCTGGGCGTCGCGGCCGCCGCCAACGCCGACATGGTCAACTGGGTCGCCACCGAAGGCGCGGACGGAAAGATCGCCCTCCTCGCCCGGCACGTCGACCGCCACGGCGTCGGCGCCCTCTACATCTGGCGCATGCTGCGCGCGGCCGCCGCCCTCATGGACATCCGCGGCGCCATGCCCCGCGCGGACGGAACCTTCCGCGACTGGAAGCCGAACGACCCCGGCTGCCCCTACCGCGGCCTCACCGTCGACGTCGACGAGTACCTGGCCGCAGCCAAGCACGAGAAGTACGGCGAGCGGATCAGCCTCCTTGGCGAGCTGCTCGGCGTGAAGGGCCGCAAGTACGGCATCGGCTTCAAGGCGGCCGGCCAGGACATGAAGGTCGAAGACGGCTTCACCACCACCATGCGCAACCAGCTCAAGGCCAACAGCCGCCCCGTCGTCTTGAACATGGGCGACGCCGCCGCTACCCGCCGCGCCTTCGACGGCCTGGTGCCTTCCGAGTACATCCCCGACCCGCTCCCCGGCGAGTACGGCGGCACCCGGCTCACCATCGAGCAGCGCATTGCAGGCGAGGAAGCCCCCGAGGACGCCTCCGGTATCGGCGGCGTCGGCTGGATCGTCATCAAGGGCCGCCCGGTCCTGATGCGCACCCTGTTCGTCGACCTGTCCGGCGACGACGCGGAAGCCAACCTCGCCGCCCTGTTCCCGGACACCGTGGAGGGCCTGACCGACTACGAGCTCCAGAAGCTCGACGAGCTCGGACTCCTCGGCGACTGGAATGCCCCCGACCTCGAGGACGAGGACGACGACCAGGCCGAGGGTCAGAGCGACACCGAAGACGACGCCGCCCCCCGCAAGACCCGCAAGAGCAAGCCTGCCAAGGCCAAGCCGAAGACACCCACGGCGGCCGACCGGGTCACCTCCTTCCTGAGGATGCTCCCCGACGCCGACCGGCAGATGGTGATCGACGCGGTGACCGGCGACGGCGTCACCGCTGAGGACGCCGCCGCCGCGTTCGACGCCCTCACCCACGCCTGACCCACACCCCACCGCCCGGGCCCCGGAGAACGCACTCCGGGGTCCGGGCGCACCCTGCGACGACCCTGGAGACCCTCGTGACCGACCCCCGCCTGCCGCTCAGCGACGACCAGGCCGCCGACGAGGCCCGCCGCCTCATCGAGGACGCCTACCGGCCCGCCCTCCCGATCCCCACGTCCTACCGCGACACCAGCCCCGTCCCCGCCTTCGGGCCCACCCCGCCCGTCGCGCAGCCCGGCCGGCCCCCGATGGGGCAAAGGGCCACCGACGCCAGCGCCGTGATGCTCGCCGCGGGCATCGCCTCCGTCCCCATCGGCGGCTCTCTCTCGCTGGTGCTCTACACCGTCGGCAACGTCGACCCCGTCGTCGTCGGCATCGTCTGCGCCGCCCCGGTCCTGCTGCTCGGGGCCCTCTCCAAGGTCATCAAGAGCGCCAAGTCCGCTCTGGAGGCCGCGCCGACCGATCACCACCACCACTACAACGGCCCGGTCATCCAGGATCACCGCTCCATCACCGCGACCACCACCACGCGCGGCCTGGTCGCCCGCACGAACAACGACATCCGCAACTGACCTCGGAGGACCAAGATGTTCGTCATTCTCAGTGGCCGCAAGAACCGCCAGCTGAACACCACCATCCAGGACTTGCACCACCGAGCCGAGCACCACCGTGGCCGACGCCTGACCGCCGAGCACCGCATCGAGCAGGCCCTGGCGCTGCTGGAGGGCAAGGACACCAGCGAGGCCAACCTCCTGCGCGCCACGCTTAAGGGGGAGTTGTGACCGCCACGACCCACGTCGTCGTCTCCCACGGCTCCGACTTCTTCGGCCAGGACACCTTTCCCGTCCGCCAGCTGCGCGAGCTCGGCCAGTACGTACGCGGGGTTCTGCCCGCAGCCGACCACCCGCCGTTGACCCGGCTCCTGGACGACGCCGGTGACAACGAGCACACCATCGACGGCGACCAGGCCGCGACCCTCGCGATCCTGCTGCGCCGCGCCGCCGGCCACCGCGGCCTCAAGAAGGCGTACGCCGACATCGCCGCCCGCCTCGCCCGGGCCGCCGCCTTCGCGGCCGCCGACACCGGCCCCTGGACCTGGACTAACACCAGCGACGGACTTCAGCTCCAGCACTGATCCACCCGACCACGCTGACCAGACCACCCAAAGGGGTAGCCACAACATGACCGCCATCACGGAAGTCCACGCCGCGTACGAGCAGTTCCTCGCGGCACGACTTGAGTTCCACGCCCGGACATTCGGGGCCCGCGTCGAAGCGGACCTCGCCGACAGCCAGGACATCCAGCGGTTCGAGGACTTCAAGGCCGCCAGCCGCGAGGTCGCGCACACCGCCGACCGCACGAGGCGAGCCCGCCGCAGCCTCAAGCGCGCCACCGACCCGGACGAGACCCTGAAGCGCACCGCCGAACTCCACGCCGCCCAGGACGCCGAAGCACAGGCCCGCGCCACCTTCGAGGAGCGGAAGAAGGCGGACAAGGGCTGGGCGACAGTCGCCGCGACCGGCCGGTTCATCAAGGCCGCGTTCTGGCCCGCCATGGCCGTACTCGCCGCCCTCGCCGCCTACTCGGTCGCGGCCCTGTCCTGGAAGCCCGCCGAAGACCCCGCCGCGGCCGAAGACGACGATGCCTACACGCACGTGCTCCGCCGAGGCGCCGTCGGATTCGGCGCAATCATCGGCTGCGGCCTCTTCGGCATCGCCTACGCGATCCTCGTCATCGAGGGCATCACGGGCGGCGTCCTGGTTGCCGTCGTCATCCTCGGCGCCGGCCTCGGGCTGCGGCGCTGGTTGAAGACCTCCGACCGCCACGAGAACGCTGTCCTCGGCATCAGCTCCAGCTGACTCGAGGCGCTGACACGTCCGAAATCGCCCCCGCTGTCACTGCGGGGGGAGAAGACTGACAGGGGACGAGACCGAGGAAAGCGGCCTCGTCCCCCGGCTCAACCATAGGAGCACACACGATGCCCGACACCACCACGAAGCAGCGGCTGCTGCCCGCCGAGGAACACTTCCTCCGCAACCTGATGTCCCTGGAGGAGCCGCTGCTGATCTGGCTCTGGGAAACCACCCGCGACGCGCGCGCCGGAGCCGACGACGTGTACGAGCTGCCCGCCAGCCTCGACGGCGAGCAGGCCCGCGACGCCTGGGACCGCATCTTCACCGCGCTGCCCGCCGGGCTACGCAACCAGTGGCACGCCCTGCGGACCGGCAAGGAGCCGGAAGGCGGGAACAGGATCTACGGCGCCGACGGCCACGAGCACAGCCCGCTGTACGCCGTCTCCGTCGACCAGGGCGACGTCGACGTCCTGGTCGAGCTGCTCGAACACTGCCGCAAGGCCCTGGCCCGCGAGAGCGGCTACAGCGACCTGCACAGCATCCTCGACGAGGCGGGCGAGTGGTACGGCAACGCGGAGGGCGCCGACAAGCCCGAGACCGCCGAGCAGGTCGTGGGCAGGCTCGCCCGTGCGGTCGCCGTGCTGCAGCTGGACCATGACGGCATGGAGCCGCTCCTGGAGGCCGTGAGCAACCCGGGCCCGGACGGACGGATCACCCTGACCCCCAGCCAGGCAGCGACGGCCGACCGCTACTTCGAGCGTGTCATCGCCGTGGTCACCGAGGGCATGTCCCCGCTGGACCGGGCCCTGGTCCGCTTCGTCGAGTTCGGCGACACCCACACCAGCTGACCCCGAGACATGAAGAGGCCCCGTCCACCCGGACGGGGCCTCTTTGCATTTCCGGGGCTTCAGGCCGCCGCCGGCTCCTTCTCGTCCGCTGCCGGGGTCGTCGTCTCGCCTTCGCGTGCCTCGGGCACGGTGGGCTCCGGGGCCGGCGCGAGCTCCTCGATCGTTACGCTGAGACCTGCCGACTTGGAGAGCGCCTCGATCAGGCTCTTCGCTGCGGTCCGGGTGCCCTCGGGGTCGTGGTCGAGGGCGGCCTTCACCGCGTCCGGGCTGAACTGCCGGGTGGCCTTCCCGAGCGCCCTGAGCGTCTTCACCGGGTCCATTGCCGCTACTGCCTTCGGCGCGCCGTCGAGGCGGGCCAGGTAGTCGAGCGCGAACTCCTCGGTCTTCTTCTTGTGCCCGATGGCCGCAGCCGGGAGCTCCGCGACGGCCCCGGCCACCACGGCCGCCGTGATGCCCGTCGTCTGGACCTTGAGCAGGGCCAGGTACAGCATCGACGCGGCCTTCACGCTGTGCTCCTCGGCCAGGGGGACGAGCTCCCAGGCGTGGGTGAAGCCCAGCTTTTTAGAAACTACAGTTTCCAAATCGTTCGAGGCGGATTCGAACGCTTCCTCTGCGATCCGCCACGAGCGGATCAGCTTCCCCGCGTACTGCGGGGTGATGTCCCACCGGTCGAGGGTGTACTCCTCGAACGTCTTGTGGGTCTTCCGGTAGAGCTTGGCGTCCCGAATCACCTGGAGCGCCTTGCCGGCGGCGAAGAACGCGATGCGCAGGTTCTCGAGCGCGGCCTCGCAGCGCACCAGCATCTGCTGCTCCTGCGCGATGAGCACCGGAGTATCGGTCAGCGGCTTCGTCGGCGGGACGCCGATGGCTTTGGCCAGCTGGAGCGCGGTGGACGGCTTGCCGGGGCCCTGAGGGGCGCCGTTGACGTTGATCTGGGATCCCATCAGAGCATCTGCTCCATCGTCAGGGCGACGCGCATGAAGTCCTCGCGGGCGTTCAGCGCGGTGCCGGACATCTTGTACTCGGTGACGAGCGTGCCGTTCTCGTGGGCGTTCTCGTGGATCGTGTAGCGGCGGATCGGGTGCGAGACGCGCGGGTAGTTCCGCTCATCGATCCACGCCTTCAACTTGTCGAGCTGAGTCTCGGACTTGTCCTTGCTGGGGTCGTGCATGTTGATGACGACCAGGAACCGGATGCCGCGCGGCTTCAGGACGCGCTCGATCGTGTACTCCGCTTCGTCCCAGCTCATCCGGCTCGGCGTGATCGGCACGATGGCGAGGTCGGCAACCTCCAGGACCTCACGCAGCGCGTCTGCGGAACGGCCCGTACCGATTGGGTCGGCGTCCCACTCCGCGTCCGGGTCGACGTCGAAGAAGCCCGGGGTGTCCACGATGACCCTATGCCGCTCGGGATCGTTGACCACGGCGGGCAGGATGCCCACCTTGCTCTTGGTGACCAGGTAGTCGAACGGCAGCGCCTCGCGCTGGCGCTTGTCCTCGACCCGCGCGCACCACTTCTCGATGCTGCCCTGGATGTCGATCCCCGCAGCCACGACCGGGGCGCCGACCGACTCGTCGGCGTTCGACAGGACCGCTGACCGGCCGCTGACCGCCGCCACGTTGATGGCGATGGTCGTCTTGCCCGTGCCGCCCTTCTGCTGGATGACGACGACGACCTTCGCTCTGCCCGTGCGGGCAGTGGTGTCAATCGCGGCTTGCAACACTGTTGATGTGGTCATCCGGCGGCCTTTCGCTTCCGTGATTTCACCGCCCTGTGCGGCTACTCGGATGCCGGTCAGCTTGCCAGAGACCCGCTCGGCCCCGTGCCCACCGCGCCGCCGCCGGCCCCGAACCGGTCATACGAACCCATGGGGCCCCCTCGTGAGACCTGGTGAGTCCCCCACCGGCTGCTCGCCGAGTTCGCGAAGGCCTTCGACTACGACGTCGTGGCTTTGTACACGAGTAGCGACGTCGTTTTGACGCGTCATTCGGAGTCGCACGCTCGCGCGAATAGGCGGTGTTCACGAGAACGGGAGGCACCTCGCGGGCCCTCCCGCGGGCCGGGTGGAGGGTACGCGTCGGTTGGGCCGCGCCCCGCCGGGCTTCGGCGTCTTGGTGGCGCGGGACCGGGCGGCCAGGCCGCCCCGGGGGACTCCATCCCACGGCGTCGGCACTGCGTCACACACGGTGCCAACGCCGTGGCTACGAGGAGGCGGGTTTTCGGTCTTGGGCTTACTGCGCGCGGGGCACAGCGTCGAAGATCACGGTCATGTCGGCCGTGTAGAGCCCGTTCTGGGTGTCGAGCGGGCGTGCGGCCACGATCGTCATGTCGGCTTGGGTTCCGGGAGTGGAGGTCGCGTCGTCCACGACCTCTTGAGGGAGTGCGGTCAGCGTCACGCCGTGGGACTTGGTGGTCAGTGCGATGGCATCGGACCCGTTGTAGAGGGCGGCGGGTCCTCCTTCGATGTAGGCGTGGATGCTGCCTGCCGTTCGGGCCTGGATGGCGCCGGCTTCGTCCTGGCCGCGGGCCAATTCGACGTGGCCGTTGGGGGAGGCGGTGTCGATGAGGCCAGGGAGATCGGCGGCGAGGCTTGCGGCGAGGTCGCCGGGCTCGCGGCCCAGGGATTCGGCGGCTTGGGCGAGCCGGTCCTCCCCGATGGCCCGGGTGATCTGTTCGGCGGTCACGGGCTCGTTGGGTCCGGAGCTGATCCAGGACCGCAGCTGCGGTTCCAGACCGGCGTCCGAGAGGCCCTTCACCGAGATCGGCACGGTTGTCGGCGTGGCCACGCCGTCGTTCACAGGATCGGTCATGCGGGGATCTTTCCCGCCCACGCAAGATCAAACGCAAGGTGGATCTGACCTCTGCAAGGTCCACTGCTACGAGACAGCCCCAGCAGGCCCAGGTGCTGTCGAAACTCGTGAATATTTCGGCCAGGCTGCGACTCCCGAACCGATGTCGAAGTGCTGCCCGTCCTCGTGAACAAAGCCAGGCACCGGTGAAGACCCCGATCTCCCGCACCCCCGGCGCCAGGGCGCTCCGCCTGGTCGCCGTCGCCCCGCGCTGTCACCTGTGCCCGGACGAGGACCAGGTCCTCGCCGATCCGGCCCTCACAGTCACCTTCCACCCGGCCTCCGGAATCGCCCGCCGGGTCGCCCTGTGCGAGCCCTGCCACTCGGGCCGGCCCAGCCGGGGGAAGACGGATATGGGACCCGCCGACCTCGCGTGGCGGGCAGTGGAGCGTGACGCCACGACCCTGCTCGCCGCGTACGAGGAACGCCGCTGGGTCCCGTATCGGGGCGAGCTGGAGTTCGCCGCCGGCCTCGCGCGGATGGCCTGGGCCGAGGAGTCGGTGCGGGCCGCGGTGCGCGACGCGGACGACACGGTCTTCGGCGGGAAGGTGGTCCGCGCCTTGGAGGGGGGAAGCGCCTACCTGCTGCTGCACCATGTCGCCCCCGACGACCCCGCGCTGCATTCGCTCCGGAGCCTGGTCGACGTCCTCGCCACAGCAGCGGAACAGCCCCGGGGCGGGCACCCCGGGGACGCCGCCTGACCGTTAAAACGAGCACAGTGGCTGGGACCGGGGGGTGGTGCGGAGTATTGCGCCGCGGGCCGGACTTCGGCCGCCGGCATCGCTGTCGGGCGCAGAGTAGATGTCAGCGTGGCGCGGAGTTTTGTCAGTGACGTCAGTGTGTGATGCCGCGCTGGAGGTAGCCGCGGGGTCCAGCACAGGAGCGCGGCGCGGCCGAGGTGCCACTCGATGCAGAACTGGGAGAAGACGTCGGCACAGATGCATAGGCTTCGGGGTTCGAGTGCTGCCACCAGCTGGAGAAACCCGTGCGGTTCATCGTCCAACCCTTCACCAGAGCCTTCCCCTCCGACGCCGGCCCCCGCGCCGCCCTCCTCGTCCCGGACAGCTGGGACGACCACCACTACAAGACCAGCTTCGACCTCTGGATCCGGCAGGATGCCAGCACCCTGCCGGTCGAGATAGGCCGCGTGAAAATCGCCCTCCTCGACCAGGAGCCCGGTCCCAGCCCACTGCCCGCCGGCATCTACGAAGGCGGACTGCCGCGCAGGTTCGGCAACTGGGTCTCCCTCGGGCAGGACGACCTGTACTACGAGAGGATCAAGGACCTCGGACCGGCTATGTGCCGGGAAATCCTGACCGGCCTGAACGACCTCGCCTTAAATCTGGGCGTGTTCGCAACCGCGCGGTGGACCGACGCCGTCCGCCAATCGCTTCTGCGCAGCGTCGCGGAGCACACCGTCGTCGGCCAGTTCCACCGCATCGCAGCCGGCGGAGAACGGCTGGCCGACTACCGGTTCGACTACCACCCCCCGCAGACAGACCCTTCCCTCCCAGCGCGCGGACCGCTGGAATTCGAGGTCACGCCCGAATCGACACCCCCCACCAACATCCACGTGCTCATCGGGCGCAACGGCGAGGGGAAGACCACCCTCCTGCACTCCCTAGCCCAAGCCGCCGTGCACCACGGACGCCTCCTCGAAGCGACCGCAGGCAGAATCGAGCACCTCCCCACCGAGTTCGGAGAGCCACAGACCTTCGCCAACGTCCTACTGGTCAGCTCCAGCGCCTTCGACACGTACACCGGCGTCAGGCCGCCCTCTCCCACGACCCGCTACAGGCACGTCGGCATCACGCCGGGCTCGAAAGCAGACGAGTTCATCGACAGCCTTGAGTCGATCATGACCTCGGGACGCTACGAGCGCTGGCTGGAGGCCTTGGAGAGGCTGGACAGCGATCGGCATTTCCAGACCGCCGTCCTCGACGACTGCGAGGTCGTTTTCGGGGAGCGCCCCGGACACAGCGCCCTGTACACGGGATCGGGCCGCCTGTGGCGCGACGTCTTCATGGACCTCAGCTCGGGACACGCCATCGTCCTGCTCACCCTCACCGGGCTCGTGGATCTGGTCGCCGAACGCACCCTCGTCCTCCTGGACGAGCCAGAGGCGCACCTGCACCCACCACTGCTGTCCGCCTTCATCCGGGCGCTGTCCGACCTGCTGACGGACCGCAACGGTGTCGCCGTGACCGCGACGCACTCCCCCGTCGTACTCCAGGAGGTTCCCAGGACCTGCGTCTACAAGATCACCCGAAACGGCCAGTACATCCGCGCTCGGCGCCCCCGATACGAGACGTACGGCGAGAACGTCGGCGTCCTCACCCACGTGTTTGTAAGGGCTTCTTTGGGCTCCAGCGCGGGAGGGTGAAGTGGCCCCACTGACGTAAGAAGTTGATCTGGCTCCACTCGCCGGTGCTTGGTGGCGCCGTGCCCTCTTTGGAGTGAATGCGGTGCTCCATCCGCTGTCCGCCGTCAGGGTGTGTCCGTCGATCACGGTCTGTCGGAGGCCGTGTTGTGGTCACGGTCGTGTCGGGAGGCCGGGGTGGGTTTGTCGCGCGTTGAACTGTTCGCTGCGATCCGTCGGGACAGGCGTCTCGATGCGGGTCTGTCGCAACGTGCTCTGGCGGAGAAGTACGGGGTGCACCGAAGGACCGTGCGGCAGGCGCTGGAGTCGGCCGTCCCGCCTCCGCGCAAGGAACCCGTGGTCCGCAGATCGGTCTTGGACCCGGCCAAGGGCTGGATCGACGAGATGCTGCGGGAGGATCTGACCGCGCCGCGGAAGCAGAAGCACACGGCCCGGCGGATCCACCAGCGTCTCGCGCAGGAACACGGCTTCGACGAGGTGTCGTATTCGACAGTCAGTGACTACGTCGCGGTCCGCCGGCCGGAGATCGAGACCGAGGCCCGGGAAGGGCACCGGCATCTGGCGGGGATGGTCCCGCAGGTCCATCTCCCCGGCGAGGAAGCCGAGGTGGACTTCGCGGACGTGTGGGTGCGGCTCGCGGGCACCGTGACCAAGTGCCACCTGTTCACGCTGCGGCTGTCGTACTCGGGCAAGGCCGTCCACCGCGTGTTCGCCTCGCAGGCCCAGGAGTCGTTCATGCAGGGCCACGTCGAGGCGTTCAACACGCTGGGCGGCGTCCCGGTCCGGCACATCCGTTACGACAACCTGAAACCGGCCGTGAACCGCATCTGCACGGGCCGCAGCCGGGTGGAGTCCGAGCGATGGGTCACCTTCCGGGCGCACTACGGCTTCGATGCCTTCTATTGCATCCCGGGCCAGGACGGCGCCCACGAGAAGGGCGGCGTGGAACAGGAGGGAGGGCGGTTCCGCCGCACCCACTTGGTCCCCGTTCCGGAAGTCGCCTCGCTCGAGGAGCTGAACGAGAAGATCGCCGCGATCGACGCGGCGGAGGACGACCGGATGCTCCAGGGCAGGCTGACGACGATCGGCTTCAACTTCGTGAGCGAGGCCGACTCGCTGGCCCCGCTCCCCTGGGGGAGTTCGAGTGCGGCATCACGCTGACTCCGAAAGTGGACCGTTCCAGCCGGATCAGCGTCCGCCAGTGCCACTACTCGGTGCCGGCCCGCTTCATCGGCCAGAACGTGCGGGTCCTGCTGCGGGGCAACGAACTGCTGGTCTTCGAACGCCGCAAGATCGTCGCCCGTCACCCGCGTCTGACCCGGCGGGGCGAGTTCCGCGACGAGCTCGACCACTACCTGGAGATCCTGATGGTCAAGCCCGGCGCGATGGCCGGGTCGACCGCGCTGGCAGCCGCCCGGGAGAACGGCACGTTCACCGAGGTCCACGAAGCGTTCTGGGCGGCGGCCCGCACCAGCCACGGGGACGCCGCCGGGACCCGTGCTCTGATCGAGGTCCTGCTGCTGCACCGGCGGATGCCCGCCCCCGCCATCCAGCTGGGCCTGGCGGCCGCGATCAGAGCGGGCTCCATCAACGCCGAGGTGGTGGCCGTCGAGGCCCGCAGGGCCGTCGCCGATGCCTCCCCGCACGAGGACTCGACCGACGACAGCGATGATCCGCCGCCCTGGGCCGAGCCCAGCGGAGTCGTCTCCCTGACCGCCCGCCGGGCACAGCTTCCCGAGGACAAGCGTCCCCTGCCCTCGGTGGCCCCCTACGACCAGCTCTTGTCCCGCCGCCATCCGAAAGGCACCGCATGAGTACTCCCACCGTTTCCACGAACGGGCTCGTTCCCCCGGCCCGCAGAGACGCCGCAGCCGAAGGGGCGGTCGAAACGGTCATCGACGAGGCCTGCCGGGCTCTGCACCTGCCCACCATCCGCAGCCGAGTCGAGGAGATCACCGCCGCCGCGGCCCGCGAGCGGGCCAGTTACAAAGACTTCCTGGCGGACCTGTTGGAAGCTGAATGCGCGGAGCGGGAAGAACGCCGCAAGCAGCGGCTGGTCAGGGACGCGAACTTCCCCGGCCCAAGCGGCTCGAGGACTTCGACTTCGCGGAGAACCCGAACGTCACCCCCGAGTTGCTGGGCACCCTCGCCGATCCCGCCTGGGTCAAGGCCGGCCAGCCGCTCTGCCTGATCGGCGACAGCGGCACCGGCAAGTCCCACCTGCTGATCGGGATCGGCACCGCCATCGCGGAAGCCGGTCTGCGCGTCCGCTACACGACCACGGTGAACCTGGTCAACGAGCTGGCCGAGGCAGCGGACGAGAAGAAACTCGCCCGCACGATCGCCCGCTACGGACGCGTCGATCTCCTCTGCCTGGACGAGTTCGGCTACCTCGACCTGGACAAGGCCGGAGCGAAGCTGTTGTTCCAGATCTTCACCGAGCGTGAGGAACGGGGCGCGATCGCCGTCGCCTCCAACGCCCCGTTCTCGGAGTGGAAGCAGACCTTCACCGACCCCCGGCTCTGCACCGCGATCGTCGACCGCGTCACCTTCAACGCCCACATCGTCGAGACCGGCACGGACTCCTACCGGTTCGCCCAGACTCAGAAGAAGCGACGTCGCTGACCTGACCGTCACAACACTGCGGCCGGCACCCCTTCGGGGTGCCGGCCGCAGCCATATTGGGCCCGGCCGCGAGGTCCCAGTGCCGGCCGGTCCATTGCCCGATCTCATCCAGACGCCGCGAGCACTGGGATGCCCACGACCTGAGCCGAGTCGGGTCGGCAGACTCCCGCACCTGTCGGGGGCGCGATTTCGAAGCCTGTCCGAGACCCCAAAACTACCGCCCACCACCCCACCCCCGGCTAGCGAAACCACCCGATCGAAGTGGGGCCAAAACAACTTGCCGCAGGGGCGTGAAGCACCCTCCCGCACGCCCCCTACGACCCACCGCTGGGGCCAAAAGAACTCCGAACACTGGTCCCCAAAGAAGTCCTTACAAACACCCACGAGATCTTCGGCCTCGAAGTGATGAGGTCCGGCTTCTACGCCGAGGTCGAGAGGGCCGTCGACGAGTTCGGCGACTACGAAGAGGTGATCAACCACTTCAGCGGGCAGCTCGGGGACGAGGCCAGAGGCCTCGTCCGCATCCTGCTGGCCGACCGCGAGGGAGGGGAGCTCTGATGTGGCCGCTGAACCCGCCGACGGTCAGCGCCAGGAGCAGCTGGGAGACCTGCACCAGCAAGTCTCGCGACACCGTCGCCAATGGGAACCTCGGAGCCAGCCTCCGCGAGGCAGTCGACGCCGCAGAGGAGGCCGCGACGACCCTCCGGATCGCCGCCCAAGCACGCACCCTGCACAACCTGAAGGCGGAGAACTTCAAGATCGAGGGCATACCCGACAAGCGGGTCGCGGACATCGTCTACGGCAGCGGCATGACGAAGGGGCCCGGCCGCGACATCTACGACGCACTCATGGACGCCCCTGAGGACGAGCTGTGCCCGCTGTGCCGGCACAGCGATGTGACCGAGCTCGACCACGTCATGCCCAAGGCGGCCTACCCAGCCCTGTGCGTCGCCCCCGAGAACCTCGTACCGGTCTGCGGAATCTGCAACCACATCAAGAACGACCGGGCGGCCGCGGACGCCGAGGACGTGCTGCTGCACCCGTACTTCGAGCACACCGACACCGTGAACTGGCTGGACGCGACGCTCGCCACATCCGCCCTCGACGCGGGCCGCCTGACGTACTTCGTCAATCCTCCGCCCGGCTGGGGCGGCACCTTCACCGCCCGCGTCCGCCGCCAGTTCGACCTTCTAGAACTGGGACGGCGGTACAGCATCAAGGCCAACCAGACCCTCAGGGGCATCCACCACCACCTCGTCAGGCAGCTCAAGTCCGGGGGCAGGGCCGCCGTCAGGACCCACCTGACGGACATGGCCGCCAGCCACCTGGTCGCCGACCCGAACAGCTGGACCGGGGTGGCCTACCGAACCTGGGGCGCGAACGACGACTTCTGCGAAGGCCGCTTCTGGTAGCCCGTGCTACCCCCGAGGGGCGACGGTGGCCGGCGTGCACGAGCTCTGCGCCGCCACTGCCATAACCCTGCGCATCCCACTGACATCCACCCTGCGCACGACAACCGGCATCGCACACCGTGATCACCGCCTCGCGGGTCCGGTCGCCGGAACTCCGCCGGAGAACCGCTCAGCACCCATGCCTCCCCAGTGGTCGCCAGTGCCAGCGATCCGGGACCGGCTGACCTCATCAGCCTGTGTCCTCCCAGCTCCTGAGCACGTTGTAGGTCAACCGGGGATCCGGAGTTACGGTGGATCTCCCTTTCGCGCCGTTCAAGATCAAAAACAAGGGATGTACAAAGGGGGTTACCCTAACGGGTAACCCCGGCCCCGGCCGGTGAACAGCAACAGCACAAGCGCACAAGGTGCGTAGGGAAGTCGGGGGGCGCCGGTGGCGTGGGTGACGGAGATCAGCGCGGACGAGCAGGTCGACTACCGGCTGCGCAGGCACGCCGGATGCGGTGTGGTCGAGAGCACCGGCGCCGTGGTCGACGCCGATCAGGCCGTCGACCTCGACTCACCGGATCCCGCTGTCCGTTACCGTCTGCAATCGGACGGGGTGCTCGTCTGGATGGGGACCGGCCTGGACGCGGTCGGTCTCACCGAGGGCCAGGCCCTCGACCACGAGGGCGAGGAAGCCGCCCGGCGGCTGATGAAGGGCTGCCACCCAAAGACCGGCGCCCGCCTCGCGGGATCGGCCACGTCGGTCCGCGCGCACGAGTTGGCGACGCTCACGGTGGCCCCGCTGGTGAAGGCGATCGAGGCCGCCGCGGCCGGGGCCGGGGTGGAGCCGGAGGCGCTGCTGGACGGCAAGCCGTACCAGCAGAAGAAGCTGGGCCAGCAGCAGCGGATGGTGAACCGCAAGGGCGAGGCCCACCGCCTCCACGTCGAGACCCTGCACAAGCTGGCCCGCGCTGCCGGCCTCGACCTCGCCGACGTCTACACCGCCGCCGAGCTGGCGACCGCGCGGGAGCACCAGGACCTCCGCGTCGACTCGCGCGTGCGCGGCTGGGACCTGGTCCTCGACCTCCCCAAGTCGGACAGCGTGCTCGCCGGGCTCATGGGCGAGTTGGACGAGGCCGCCTACCGGGCGATCGTGCACCGGGCGAAGGCGGAGACGTTCCGGCAGCTGGAGCGGTGGGTCGGCTACGGGGTCGGCAGCGAGGACGGCCAGCCGGTCCGCCTGGCGACGGGCGGTTTGGTCGGCTGGTCGGTCGAGCACCGCTCCGCCCGCCCGATGGGCGACGGCGCCCCCGGGGACCCGCACCTGCACCTGCACGTCGTCATCGCCAACATGGCGCGCTGCACGGATGGCAAGTGGCGCTCGATCGCCAACTCCGGCAGCGACCTGTACCGCCACGCCAGCGCGGCCGACGCCTACTTCAAGGCCCGCGTCAGGTCGCTGACGTACGAGCGGTTCGGCGTACGCCGCACCCAGGCCGCCACGACCGGCGCGTGGGAGGTCGACGGGATCCCCGAGCAGTTGCGCGACGCCTTCTCCCGCCGCTCGGCGATGGTGACCGAGGAACTGGGCGCGGACGCCACCCGGGAGGACCAGCAGCGCCTGGCCGGCGAGACCCGCCGCGCCAAGCATCAGGCGGACGCGGCCGGGATGCGGGAGTCGTGGCGCGAGCGGGCGGAGGCCGCCGGGGTTGACGTCGACGCGATGGTGGCCGCCGCGGCGCCCGGCGGGCCGGGCCCGGACGGCGGCGCCACACTCGCCGGCCCAGGTGGCGGTCCGCAGATCCCGCCGCCGGCTGACATCGCCGCCGTGGTCTTCCACCCCGAGAACGGGGTGACCGCCACGAAGAAGAGCTTCAACCGGGCCGAGCTCCTGGCCGCCGTCGGCAACGCCCTGCCGTACGGGATCGGCGAGGACCCGGGCGCCCTGGAGCGCCTGGCCGACGACGTGCTGCGCGTCGAGGGGTACGCGGTGGCCCTGCCCCACGTCGGCTCCACCGTCATGAGCAGCACCGACCGGTACACCACCGCCGACGTCCTGGCCGCCGAGGAGACGGCGATCGAGCAGGCCACCGCCCGCTACGGCGACGGCTCCGTCCGGCTGACCGCCGCCCAGGCCGAGGCCGCTATGAGCGTCTTCTCCGTGGCGGCCGGGTTCGAGCTGTCCGCCCAGCAGCGGCAGGTCGTCACGCGTCTGCTGACCGCCGGGCACGGCGTCGAGGCCGTCATCGGCGTGGCCGGCGCGGGCAAGTCCACGTTGATGGACGCGTGCCGGATCGGGTGGGACGCCACCGGCAAGACGTACGCGGGCGCGTGCCTGTCCGCCGTCGGCGCCAAGGGCCTTGAGGACGCCTCCGCGATCCCCTCGCGCACGGTCGCGTCCTGGCTGCAGCAAATCGAGAGCGGCCGCGGCCTGACCGGGGTCGACGTCTTGGTCCTGGACGAGGCGGTGATGACCGACGACCGGTCCGCCGCCAAGCTCCTCGCCGAGGCCGCCCGCACCGGCACGAAGCTCGTCGCGATCGGCGACCCCAAGCAGCTCCAGGCCGTGGGCGTGGGGGGCTGGTTCCGCGAGGTCCACCGGCTGGTGGACGGCGAGGTCCTCACCGAGAACCGGCGCCAGGAGCACGAGGCGGAGCGGGCCGCGCTGGAGGTGTGGCGGACCGGCGACCACCAGCGGGCGCTGGAGATGCTCGCCGCCGGCGGGCGGGTCCACGCCGCCCGGACCGCCGACGAGGCGCGCTCCGAGATGCTGATGGCGTGGGACGAGCTGCGCCGGGTCTGGCCCGACGAGCAGGACCTGGTGGAGAACTTGGTGGTTCTCGCCGCGCGGAACGTGGACGTCGACGCGCTCAACTCCGGCGCGCAGCAGATCCGGCGGGCCGCCGGCGAACTGGGCGCCGAGCAGACCTACGCCCTGCCGGGCGGGGGCTCCCTCAGCCTCGCCGAGGGGGACCTGGTCCGCGTCCGCGTCAACGACTACCGGAGCCGCCGCGGCGGGGGCCCCGACGTCCTCAACGGGTACCGCGCGGTGGTGACCGCGATCCGCGAGGACCGGCACGTCGAGATCACCTGGCGGACCAAGGACCAGAACCCCGACGGCAGCGTCCGGACCGAGTCGGCGTGGATGAGGCCGGACGACATCGGCGCAGGCGCCCTGTCCCTCGGCTACGCGATGACCGTGGCCGCCTCCCAGGGCCTGACCTGCCACACCAGCCTGCTGTACGGCCACGGCAGCAATGCGTTCGCCACCTACCCGGGCATCACCCGCGCCCGGCACGCCAACCACCTCTGGCTGCCCCTGGAGGTCATCGAGGACCAGCGCACCCAGCAGCTGCTCGGGGCCGCCCGCTCCGAGACCGAGCAGCTGCACCGCGCGGTCTCCGCGTTCGCCCGCTTCCTGGGGCAGTCCCAGCCCGACGGCATGGTCTCCGACGAGCTGCGGCCCGCCCCGGAGCCCGTGGCAGTGCCGCACCAGGTCGAGGCCGAGCAGGTCCGGGCCCGCGAAAGCGTCGAGGCATCCCTCCAAGAAGCCCGGCGGGTGGTGGTGTCCGGGCGGGCGGCCCGGATGAAGTCGACCTCCACCACGGGCTCGACCGAGGACTCCCGGCGCCGCCACGCCGAGAAGCAGGCCCGCTTCCAGCAGCACCAGGAGCCCGCCCTCGGCGAGCGCCAGGAGCCCGGCGAGCCGGACGTCCCGGACTGGAAGGTCCGGCCGTACGGCAGCCGTATCGACACGGCCCTCGCCGACGACCTCGTCTACTTCCTCAAGCAGGTGGAGGCGTACGAGAAGAAGGCGGCCGCGGCCCGCGCAGCCCACCAGGTCCTGAACGAGCGGATGGAGCAGGAGCGGGCCGCCGGAGCCAGCCGCGGCCAGCAGTGGGCGCGCGACGCCGGAGTCGTCCTCGACCAGGCCGTCGCGCATCTGACGACGGCGTTCGAGGAAGCGGGCCGGGCACGGGTGGCCGACGCGCAGGCCAAGCAGGCCCGGGAGGTGATCCTGCCCGACATCGCCAAGCAGCTGCAGTCGTCCCGGATCGCGCTGCGGCTGGCCGGCAGCAGCAGGAAGGAAGTTCAGCAGCTGCACGAGCACTACCTCGGCCAGGCCGTCGGCGGCGAGGACGAGCAGGCCCGCGCACGGCGGGCCAGCGACGATGCCCGCCTGGCCGCCTGGGAGTCGGTGAAGTCCAGCCCGTACGCCGAGGCCCTCGGCGCGACCGGACATGCGCCGGCCCTGGACGTCCTTGCGCAGCGGCTGGCCGACATGCGCCAGCAGTGGGTGCCGGTGCTGGCCCAGGCCAAGGACGCGCTCGACGAGCGGAAGCTGGGCGAGCACCACGGCGTCGCCCAGGCCGCGATGCAGGAGGCCACGAACTGGCGTGGCCACGCCGCCCTGGCGCAGGCCGAGCAGCAGCGGCGCCGGATCCTCGCCGAGACGCACCCCGACTTCCACAACGCCGAGACCGCGGCCCGCATCTTCCACGCACGCCTGGCCGAAGCTCAGCAACAGCAGCAGAAGCGGCAGGCACCGGCACGGGCCACAGCCCCGGCGCAGACACCGAAGCAAAAGGGACCCCGGGTACGGCCCTGAACGCACGAGGGCGGTAGGCACAGGAAATTCTGCCGTCCCCGTCCTCTCCCGAGGGTGTCGTACAGAAGTAGTCGGCGTGCCGGGAACGGCAGGACGACCCCTTGACCACCAGGTCACAGCGGCGCCGCAGCTCCAGCCGGGCCGGTCTGGAGGCAAGTTGTAGGGCTAGTTGTGGAGCAAGCTGGAGAGCAAGTTGAAAGGCAGGTTGTAGGGCAAGTTGTAGAGCAAGCCGGACGAAGTCGTCGGGGACGGCCACGGTCCGCGCCGCCGCCCGGCCACGAAGGAGACCTCTCACCACGGCTATTGCGTGGACAGAGAGGTGTCGTCCTCCGATTCGGGCTTGCCCACCGGGTCTGACCTGCCGGAACGCGCCCGCTCCGGTTCTGGGGGGTCCCACTCCCGGTCCCACCCCCGGTGCAACGCCTAGTCCTCCTCTGCAACCACCCCTGCAGACAACCTCCGATGCAACTCACAGCGCGCCAAAAGAGCCTGGGCAAGCCTGCGAATCAGCGGCCAGACCCCCCTTGCCCGCCATGGAACCCTCGCGGGTCAAGGGTTGCCCTCCTGTCCTTCGCAGGCTTGCCCAGCGCAGTCCGTCAGCTGCGAGGCCCCTCCCCCAGCAGCCGGCGCTCCGAGGAGGCACGGGCAGCGGACACCGGAGCGGGCGGGCGGAATTCGTCCGCCGCAGCCCGCTCCGCAGCTGTCCCCCGCGGAACCATCGGCGCCTCCTGGTCTGCGACGGCGGGGACCGGTCCGTGCCCGAGAGGGCGGCGCTTCGTGCTCATCGCCGAAGTTTCGCAGCCGTGCAGGACGTACCCGCCTATCGGGTGCCAGAGGACTGACTCGGGCTGGCCGGGGCCGGCGTCGAGTTCGTAGGAGCATGACCGAACCCCGGGGTCAACAGCACCGCGAGCACGGTGACAACGGCCGTCGCCGCCCCGATCGAGGTGCCCAGGTCCCCACGGCCCATGACCCCGTGGGGAGCCCGCGCGGTGTACTTGAAGACCGAGAAGCCGACGGCGAGACCCACCATGATGAGCAGGGCCGCCAGCGGCGCGATCTGAATGGTCACGAAGTCCTCCAAGCTGTGTCCGCCGCGAAACGGCGCTGGTTAGTCCGCGTACGCAGACCTCAGCCCTTCGGTGGCAAA
>NZ_CP108517.1 GCF_035989305.1 Streptomyces sp. NBC_01233
GCGCTTCGCTTACTTGGCACCTCGCCCCTGGCGCGCTGCGCTTGCCGGGGAGGACCGCCCTTGACGGGCGGTCCGCCGGCGGCCCCGAGGGGCCGCACGGCAGGCGCGGACGGCCGCGCCGGGGTGGCTGAGGCCCAGGGGCACCGTGCCCGCGCGCGGCCCTGAGGGCCGCGTGGCGGGACGGCGACAACGGTTGCTGTCGCGGGCCCTGGCACCAGCCCCGCCCCGCAAGCGGTGCGGATAAGGGCGGGTGATACGACTGGTGGACCAGTCGCCAATTGGCGACTGGGCACGGTCGAGGGGGAGCGGATGGCACGGGGTACGCCGGGATCGAAGCGCCAGCACACGGTGTCGGTGCGGCTGAACAACGCCGAGCGGAAGCGGTGGGACGAGGCCCGCGTAGAGTCCGGCCGCCGCGAGCTGGGCGCGTGGGTCCGGGCGGTGGTCGAGGACCGCCTCGCCGACGTCGGCGACGGCCAGGCGCCGGGCACCGAGCGAAGGCCGGCCCCGCTGGACCCGGTGACGCAGGCCGCGTACGACGAGCTGTGCCGGATCGGCGCCAACCTGAACCAGCTGGTGAGGTACTCCCACCAGGACGGCAGGCTGCACCCCGCCATCGAGGCCGCCCTGTTCGAGGTCGGGAACGCAGCCCTCGCGATCCGGGGGATCGAGCCCATGGACCCTGCGGACCCCGAGTGATCGCCAACATCACCAAGGGCCGGAAGGCCGTCGGCGCCCTGGTCTACGACTTCGGCCCCGGCCGGAGGGACGAGCACATCAACCCCCGGTTGATCGCGGGCAACGTCACCGGCACCCCGCTCCAGGTCGCGAGGGCGATCGACCACACCGCCCGCCAGCGCCCCGAGATCAAGTCGCCGATCTGGAGGACCTCCCTCTCGTTGCCGGACGAGGACGGCATCCTGCCCGACGGCCAGTGGGCCGACATCGCCGCGGCGTTCGTCGCCGACATGGGGTTCGCCGGCGCCCCGTGGGTCGCCGTACGCCACGGCGACGACCACATCCACCTCACGGTGTCCCGCGTCGCCTGGGACGGGCAGCTGCTCACCGACCGGTGGGACTACCGCCGCGCCCGCCAGGCCGCTGACCGCCTCGAAGAGGAGCACGGCCTGGTCCGCGCCGCCGACCGCTTCCGTGCCGAGGGGCCGCAGGTCCGCAACAACGAGCTGGAGGCCGCCCACCGGCGCGGCCGGGGCCTGGACGGCCCGCCGCCCGAGCGCGAGGAGCTCCGCCGGATCGTCCGCGAGGTCCGCGACGCCTCCCGCGGCCTCGGTCGCGAGGCGTTCGAGAGCGGACTGGAGGACGCCGGGGTGTCCTTCCGCGCCAACGTCTCGCCCAGCACCGGCCGGATGAACGGCTACAGCTTCACCCTGGCCGGGTGGGTCGACGGCTCCGACGAGCCGGTGTGGGTCGCCGCCTCGAAGGTCGCCCGCGACCTGCGGTGGGCCGACCTCGGCCCGGTCCTCGGCGACGGCCCCGCCACGCCCCGGATCCCCGACCCGCGCATCGAGTTCGCGGTCGCGCCCGCAGCCGCTCCCGCGACGTCGACCGGCCTGCAGAACGGCCCGACGCGCGAGGAGCTCGCCGCGGCCGCCGAGCGCGGCGCCGAGATCCTGCGCCAGGGCCAGGCCGAGCGCGGCGTCGTCCCCGTGCCGCAGCAGGAGCAGCCGGCGGTCGCCCGGTCCACCGACCCGGCCGCCGCCCTCCTCGCGCACTACCGGGCCAAGGCCGCCGGGCAGCCGCTCCCCGCCGAACCGGTCCCGGCCGCGCCCGCGCCGATCCCGGCCTGGACGGACAAGAAGCGCCGGCCCCACGGGAAGATGAGCAACGACGGTCTGGCCGCCGCCATCAAACGGCGCGAGAAGGAGCTCACCACCCTCGCCCGGTCCAAGGCCCAGGCGAAGGAGGAGATCCGTACCGGCGACGCCATCGTCACCGGGCAGGTCACCGGTCCGAACGTCCAGGAGCTCCACCAGCGCCTGGCCCGCCTGGAGAAGGCGGAGCCGCACATCACCGCTCTGCGGGACGCGTTGCGCACGGCGAAGGCCGCCGAGAAGGCCGCCGACGAGGCCCGCACCGTGTGGCGGGAGGCCAACGGCCGCAAGGACATGAGCCGGTGGGCGCTCTGGAAGATGGACACCAGCCGCAGCCAGGAGGAGACCCGGGCCCAGCAGGCCGGCGACGCGATCCACGAGAACGTCGACACCGCCCAGCAGGCCCGCAGCGCGGCGTCCAAGGCCGCCGAGCTCGCGCGGAAGGAGACCGGCGTGCCCGACCCCGCCGGGGAGCTCACCCTGCTCCGCGAGGGCTGGACCAAGTTCGTCGGCGACGCCCACGACCGCGACCAGGTCCACGGCAAGGCCCAGAGGTACAACGGCCGCACCAGCGCCGAGCGCATCGACGTCTCGATCGCCAAGGTGGAGAAGCGCGTCGAGGAGCTCCGCCAGGAGCAGGCCCTGCGCAAGACGATGCCCAAGAGCCAGCGCGAGAACGAGGGCAAGGCCCGGTCCGCCGCCGCCCGCGCCGCGCTCCCGAAGGCGAGGAGGCCGACCACCGCCCGCAAGCTCGCGGCGGCGTACGAGAGGCCCGCGCACCTGCGCCAGCCGCCCCCGCCGAACCCGAGCCGGGGTCAAGGACTGGGGTGACGACCGGTGGGTGCTGGGGGCCTTCGCCGGCCCCCAGACCCCCGCTTAGGTCGGTATCGACCGGCGCGGACAGGTCTCGTCGTACCGCGGCGCCGTTCGCGCCGGACGACACCGCCCACCTGTCCCCGTGGCTCGGGCCGGATCGGCGGCTGTCCGCAAGGCGCCGATCAGGGCGCCTGCCAGGGCGTCTTGCAGGGCGCTCACCAGGGCGCCCGCACGGGCGCTTTGCAGGGCGCCTCACCAGCCGGCGGACGGGGGTCCTGGTCAAGGGGGGGTGACCTGCGCTTTCTGGTCCCGGTCGAGGGGCCGCAGCACGGCGACTACTTCCCCACGGCACCCTGTCGGCCTGGTCGCCGGGGCAGCTTGCCTTACAACTGGCCCCACAACTTGCCGCACAACTGGCCCGTCAACTTGCCCCACAACTTGCTCTCCAACTTGCCTCACCGGCCCCCGGCGGACCGCCCAACCACCAGGTCAGACCGCATGGTCGAGGGGTCCGGAGCGCGCCGACTACTTCCCTACGACACCTCCGGCGACGTCGAGCCGCCCGGCCCGAGGACCCGCCGGCCCCGCGGCTGGACCACCGCCTGGTCCTCGCCGACGACGTCCACCAGGACGTCACCCCCACCCCGTTCGGCGGGCAGCAGCCGCTGCACGGTGTGGTCGGACGAGGCGGTCGGCGACGTCGCCGGACCGAGGCCGAGAGGCCGACGTGTGGTGCTCATACGAAGAGTCTGACGGGCCCGACAAGTTGAGAATGCCTAGGTGTGACTTTGTAGCAAGTTTTGTAGCAGCCGCCGGAATGCAAGAGGTGTGCCCGTATTGATCTTGATCGGGGGAGCCCTCGCGTGTGCACGCGGGTGCACGTGCACGCGTGCACGCGTTGGGAGTCGGCCACCGGGTCGTGATGCATAGGTGTGGGGGATCGTGCAGCGTCCACGTACGTGAAGTCGGTGACGTACGCGCGGCAGAGATGACGTACACGGCGAGGCAGGCCGGGGTGGACGACATCGAGCACCAGGAGGTGGGAGTCGTCCACCTCGGCGAAGCCGCGCCGGTAGGCTCGTTGGTGGGGCAGGACGCGCCTGCCCGAGCCGCCGTCACCGACTCCCACGCAGTCGGTGACGCCGTCCGGCCAAGGTCCCCCGGGCCGCGCGCTGAACCTCCACCGTGATGCCGACGACGTGCTGCGCCCGTCCTCCCGTCCGGCGGCGAGTGCGTGGGCCGTGCCGCCGATCGGAGAACCCCGTGCCCAAGCACGACAGCCGCCGCAAGGCGGAGATCCGCGCCCACATGGAGCGCACCGGCCTGCCGTACGCGGCGGCCGCGGCCGCCGTCGAGGCGAAGGCCGGTGCCAGCTCCGCGCCGTACGACCCCGAGTGGGATGGTGGCCGCGACCGGCCCGTCCCGTACCCGGACGTCGAGAGGCGCATCAACGAGGCCGGCGACGCGATCGACCACGAGACCAAAGTGCACCGCGATGGTGGGCAGGACGACCCCTACCGGCGGGCCGCAGCCTTCGAGGCCCGGTCCATGGCCTGGTTGGAACTGGCCGCCCACGCCGAGGGCAGCAACTTCCACGCCGCGTGCATGCTCGCCTCGTTCCACGACCAGGAGACCGCCGCCCGCATCCGGTTCGAGCACCGCATCCCCACCCTGTTCCCGAAGACGATGGCCGCGCAGGCTGGCCTCCAGTGCTGCGAGTGGTGCGGCAGGCCCTGGCAGGCCGACCCCGAGGGGGCGTGCGACCACTGCCCGCGCCTGATGTGGGGCCCAGCTCCCCGCAGCGCCGACCAGGCCCGCACCAGCCCGGCCCCGATCCCCGTCACGCGCGAGCAGATGCGGCCGGCGCCCGCGTACGACGACTGACCCACACCGCCCGGGGCGGACGACGTCGAGCACCAGGACGTCGCCCAGCCCCGGGCGTTCGCGCAGGTGGGACCGAAACCGCCACATGGTGCACCCCCCTTCCCACCGAAACCGCCAACCGGTGCACCCCCTCCTCCTGCGCCCCGGCCAGCCGGCCGCGTACGGTCGTCGGCATGCCGAAGTACGAGAGCCCGCGGAACCCGGCGGGCGCCCGCGTCTGCCAGTTCTGCCACGAGCACACCGTGCGCGAGTCCCTCGGGACCAAGCCCGTCATCTACTGCTCCGCCGCCTGCAAGCAGGCCGCGTACGCCGCGCGCAAGCTCCGGAAGGCGGTCGAGGCCGCCGTCGAAGCCGAGCGCAAGGCAGCCGCAAAGTCAGTGACTTTGGGCGCGGAGCGTCGCCCGGACGGCCCAGCAAAGTCAGAGACTTTCCCTAGCAAAGTCACTGACTTTGTAGGGGAGGAGTCGCAGGTCAGCGCCCCAACGTCACTGACTTTGCCCCTCGATCCTGCGCCCCCGGCCCCGGCCATTCCCGCGCCGGCGCGGTCCGAGGCCGCGCAGGAGGCGTTCACGGCGGCCGCCGCGGCGAAGTCGCCCCGCCGACGCGGTGCCACCCCGGCCTCGCCGCCTCAGCCGGCGGAGCCTTCGCCGCACGGACGCGCGGGCGGGGACCACGCCGGGTGGATGGCCGCGTTCAACCGGCTGACGCCGTCCCAGCCCGAGCAGCAGCCGGGACTGTTCGAGGTGCAGGCCGAGGTCGAGGCGGACGACGAGAGCCTGTAGCCCAGCCGCGACGGCGGGTCGTGGTCCCGCTCAGCCACGACGAGACGTGTCACGAGCGGAGCGAGATGGACGGCCCCGGCCACATCGCGGCAGCTGCCAGCTCCCCGCCAGCCACGGCATCAGCGTCCGTGCGCCTCACGCGCCCGCATCCGTGACGGCGGGGGAACGGCGCCCAGCCCAACTCAGGCCGGAATTACGGCATACCGGACAGCAGCCGGGCACCCCTCCCCCGCCGCTGGCCGTCTTTTCCCAGCCCAGTGCGCCCGCAGCCGCCGTCCCAGCCGGCCACGCATGCCATGTGACGGTAGGCGCCCCACAGACGGCCTGAGGGGCCGATACGACGAAGGCCCACCCCGCAGGGTGGGCCTTGACCTTGAGCAGCGACTTGCAGGTGGGGGCAGGGATCAGAGGGACTCGTCGGTGTCACCGTCCTCGCTCACCGGAGGAGCCGAGTAGTAGTCCGACGTCGCCGGTGTGACCGGCCACTTCGCGGACGCACCACGGGGCAGCGGATACCCGACGGCGAACAGCGCGCTGGACATCCGGATGTCCTGCACCTCGACCACCCGGGCGTCCTGGCGACCCCGGCCGGGCAGTGTGGTGATCCGTACGGCACGCAGCAACGGCACCCCGGCCGCAGGCATCAGCAGCGCCTCAGCCTCCTCGGGCGAGGGCATCCGCGCGGACACTTCCTCGCGCCAGGTCAGCGCCCGTCCGGCCCACTCCTCGACCCGGTCGTACATCCCGCCCATGCCGGTGTCCCCGCGCATCGCGGGAATCTCCTCGGTGACCCACGAGCCGATCCAGGAGTCGGCGAGCTGACGGTGCTCCTCGCGGCCGGGGTCGCCCACCATCCGCTTCCGCACGGTCAGCAGCTCCCCCGCCTCCGCGCCCAGGATCTCGGCGACGTCCGCCGGCACCGGAGCCTCGGTCACCCGGGTCCGCTCCCCGTCCGGCCACGGCAGGGCCCGCCAGTGCTGGACCTCGGGCCCGGAGAAGTAGCCCAGCTCGTCGCGCTCGATCTGCCGGGCCCGCACGGTCAGCCGGACGCGGTCCGGGTGCTCCTTCACGAAGACACCCGCCCGACGTCGGCTCTCGACCAGACCTTCCCTGGTCAGCAGCGCGAACGCCTTGCGCACGGTGATGTCACTGACGCCGTACGAGGCGGCAATGTCGCGCATCATGGGCAGCTGCGACCCAGGGCCGTACTCCCCCGACACGATGCGTTCCCGCAGGTCAGAGGCGATTTCCTCGTATCGACTGGCCATCTATGAGTCCCTCCATGTTCGGCTCCCTTGGCATTTAACGTATACGCCAACCTTGCATCCCGCTAGTTCTAGCGTATACGTTATCTCTCGGCAGCCAGGACGGCCCCCGGGGTGGAACCCAAGGGCCGCCCCATGCCTCGGAGTTGGAGCTCCGGGGCGAGCCGCCGGCAGGGGGACGTTGGAGCGTCCGTCGCCGGAGCCCGGTGTTGGAGCACCGGGCGGCTGTCGACCTGTGTCCATGGGAGTGGAGGCCGACGTGCTGATGGTGTCAGGACGGTGGAGGCGCGGGATATTGCGCCGTCCCCACCGCTTTGTTCCCGGGGAGGGGTGCCGTACTCGGACGGTGCTGCCTGGTCAGGGCCACGAGCCCGCCGACCAGGCGGCCCCGCTCCGAGCCCCCGTCCTCGGTGGCGACGAACTGCGTGCCCGGGCCTGCCTGATCGGTCTGGGGGTGGAGCTGTGACCGCCGTGGAGACGCTCCTCCGCCAGTACGAGGAGGCGCTGGAGGCCGTGATCGACGGCGACATGGTCGCCTGGTGCACGACCGCCGACCCCGTCGCCTTCCACCCCGAGCACACCTCCGGCCTGCGCGTCGCTCCCTACGGGGAGGAGCGCATCGCCCTGCGGGTCTGCGCCGGATGCCCCCTGACCGGGCCCTGCCTGCTCCAGGAGCTGCGCGAGGTCCAGTCCGCCGACGACATCAAGGGCGTTCGCGGCGGACTCCGCCAGTCCGAGCGCCGCGCCCTGTACGAGGCCCTGGCCGAGCGGGGGCAGCGATGACCGCGATGCCCCCGTGGTGGTCAACGGCCAAGCCCACCCGCCTGATCACCACGACCGTGCCGGAGCCGAGGGACGGGCAGCCGCCCGCCGACGACGACGGCGACTGGCTCGACCGGCTGTGGGCCGACGAGGACCTCGCCCCGGCCGCCCCCGCTCCGGAGGCGGACCAGCCGGAGCCCGGCGACAACCCCGAGTTGTCGAAGGACGACGACCCGCAGGCCGCGAAGCCCTGGTTCACGCCGCAGCCCGGGTACTGGCCGTCCGTCCCCGAGATGCCCAAGCCCTCGCTCAGCGACGGCGCGAAGCGCTTCCTGTTCAACGTCGGCGCCGGAGTCGCCGGGTGGGCCTTTGGCCTCACCCCGACCTTCGGCGGCTGGATCGGCGACTGCGGCCGGGACTACTCGATCAGCGCCGCCCTGGTCCTCGGCGGAGGCATCTGCTTCGGCATCGCCGCCTTCTGGGACCGCCGCACCCGCCACTGGTACTGGCCGCTCGCCTGGATCGCCCGCATCCCGCTCGCGTCCGCCGTCACCGCCCTCGCCCTGTACGCCCCCGCATCCCAGCTCTGACCAAGGAGGATTGATGTACGAGCACGTCCAGTACGTCCAGATGGCCGCCGACACGTTCTCTGTGGGCGGCAGGCTCCTCGGCTCCGTCGGCGCCGGTGCCATCGCGACCGCCCTGTCCGTCGCGATGTTCGCCGGGATCAAGGAGCCCAAGGCGGCCGAGGGGAAGAAGGCGGGCAAGCAGCGCCGCAAGCTCAACTCGACCGAGGCCAGCGCCATGGGGCTGATCGCCGGGACGTTCTACATCGTCGCCGGGTCCATCTGGACCGTCGGCAAGGAGATCAGCAACGGCTTCGCCTCGATCTTCACCGGCGGAGCGTTCGGCAACGCGGGCCTCGGCGGCGTCGCCCTGATCATCTCCGCGTACCTCTACTACCGGATGCCGCGCCCGGGATGGGCCGCGTTCCTCGGCATCCTGATGGCCGGCATCTGCTCGGCGGCCGGAGGCATCTGGGGCCTGCCCGAGTTCCTGCTGCTCCTCCTCGCCGGAAAGCTGAACCTCCTGTGAGCGCCGCCGAGCTCCCCGCCGAGGCCGCGCCCGAGGAGGACCGCGACCGCCCGCACCTCGAAGTCGTTGCCGAGCCCGGCCGGATCGCCTCTCTCCGCGCCGACCTGCGGCCCTACCTCCCTACCCGCGAGCAGCTGCGCACCCCGCTCGCCGGGGTAGGGGCCGGCACGCGGGTCCTGATCCGGCAGGGCTGCACCTGGATCGCCAAGGACGGGTGGATCTGGGAGGGATGGACGAAGGTCGGCGCCGTCGCCGGTGGCGTGTACTTCGGCCTCCCCGCCGTCTGGACCGTGGTCCAGAGCGTCACCGGCCCGTACGCCGCGTTCGTGCCGACCGCCGCCGCCGTCTGCGGGTGCGTGGCCGCGAAGCGGTTCGCACCGGCCGAAGAGGAGAAGAAGGGCGTACCCGCCCCGGCTGCCAAGGACGCCGCCGAGAGCGACGAGGACGAGGACGCACCCGAGTACCTGGACGAGGAAGGCGACGAGCTGATCGAGGCCGCCGAAGTCGCGGACCTCATCCGGTCCGTGGCCGCGCGCCAGCAGCACCAGGGTGCGCACCTCGAAGACCTCCTCGCCGAATCTCTCTTCGAGGGCTGGGACAAGGCCGAGCTGAAGACCGCCCTGACCGACCAGTGGGGGCTGCCCGTCGAGGGGTTCAAGCTCATCTTCAAAACCCCCGAGGGGAAGGCCCAGCGGAACCGGGACGGGGTGCGTCTGCGGCACCTCCCGCCGGCCCCCGTCCGGGGGGTCGGGGAGGGGCCTGTCCGGGGCCTCTCCCTGGTGCCCTCCCAGACCCCCGCCGAGGACCCCGCCAGCACCCCGCCCGAGGCCCTCGCCAGCACCCCGTCCGGGGGGCCCGCAGAGGCGGCCGTCGAGGCGGTAGTCGGGCCCTCCCCGACCGCCCCCGCGGCCCCCTCCTAGGGGTCAGGTAGGCCGGTAGTTTCCGCAGGTCAGCGCGGGGACTACCCGGCCGCCTACCTCCGGCTACCTACCCGTCCTACCGCCCAGGCCCGAGAGGGGAGAGGGTGTCGGCCAGCAGGCCAACGCCCCTACCTCCGGAGGAGAACAGCGCGTGTACCGCTACCGGTGCAACCAGTGCCGCACCACCTCGCCGCCCGTCCGCACCAGGCCGGAGGTCGAGGCGGAGCAAGACCGGCACCGGCGCCGCGCCCACGCCGGGCACATCCCGGACGGCGAGGAGATCCAGACCCACACCCCGCCGCCCCGGCCGGGCCAGCCCACCAGGCCCAGCCACTACGTCGCGTACGCCGCCCTCGCGGCGGCCCTCGCGCTGATCCTCTGGCTCCGCCTCCTGGCGTGAGCCGCCGAACCCGCTGATGGAGGAAGACGACATGACCCACTACGAGTACGCGTGGAAGCATCCCGGGGACCCGGTCGAGATGGCCAAGCAGGTCAGGGAGGCCGAGGCCACGTTCGTGGCTCTCTCCGAGAAGGCCGGCCCCGGGTACAGCCCGGAGGTCACCCGCGCCGACGAGATCGCCCTCGGCCGCGCCGAGGAGTTCATCAGGGTCTTCAAGAACCCGCCGCGGGTCTACCTCAACGACTGACCGCTGCCTGTTCGCCCCCGTCGCCACCGGTGCCGGGGGCGGGCCAGGGGAGCCGTCAGCCGGCCCCAGACACAGCCGAGCGCCCCTCCTCAACTTGCCGGAAGACAAGGGGCGCCCGGTTCCATCCCTCGCAAGAGACGGAGCCTCATCATGGCATTTCGTAAGACGATCTCCCAGGACGAGCTGCGCCAGAACCTGACCGCTGACCAGCAGCAGAGCGGCCCGACCTACCAGTCGAGCCGCGGCGGCTGGTTCCCCGAGACGGACAAGCCGGTGGCGGGCACCCCCAAGTCCCAGGACGCCGACCAGTGAGCCGCCACACCGCTCCGGTCTGCCACGGCCGGCGCATGCGGCACGACGCCAAGCTCCGGCAGTACGTCTGCACCCGCTGCGGCGGCTGGACCACCCGCCTGACCGGCTGGACCCTCGCCCTGATCGGCGGAGCGGGATGACGCTCCGGGACCTCGCCCGCGCCCTCGCCCACCTCTGGCAGTGCGCCAACTGCGGCACCTGGTCCACCGAGAAGACGAAGAACGGCCTCTGCTCCACCTGCCGCTGACGGCGGAAGGCACCCGCCCACCGGCGGGCAGAGCCACTGACCGACACCCCCCGGAATCGAACTCATTTCGTCAACCGGGGATCCGCAGGGACCATGACCGAACTCTCCCGGGCGGACCTTCGCGTCCGCCCGGGACCCCTTCGCCCACACCAGCAAGGAGACTCGTGATCACCACCATGGAGCCCGGCGTCCACGCCCCGGCCCCGACCCGCACCGACCCGCCTTCGCGGACTCCGGCGGTACCTTCGCCGACTCCGGCCCCGGCTTCGACGACCGTCGCCGACGCCCCGGCCCAGGCCCCCGCGGCCACCCCGCAGACGACCCGCAGGGCCAGCATCGCCCTCGGACTCGTCTGCCTGTTCTTCGCCCCGTTCGTTGCCTTCGTCGGCTTCTACCTCAGCTTCGGCAACCTCTCCATGGCCGGGTTCGAGCGCTTCGGCTTCCCGACCATGAACAAGGCCAAGCTGTTCGCGGGCGGAGTCGACGGCGCGATCGTCCTGTTCCTCGCCGCCGACCTGTTCGCCGTCTCGCGGGGCCGGCGCGCTTACCGCCTGCTGCGGCCGATGGCCCACGTGATGACCGGCGCCACGATCTGGTTCAACGCCACCGCCCATGGCCCCGTCCTGGACAACCTCGACAAGGCCCTGCCGCACGCCGCGATGCCGATCCTGTTCGTCGTCTGCGTCGAGGCCGGACGCGACTACCTCGTCCAGGCCGCCTCGCTGGAGATGGGCCTCGGACGCCAGTCCGCCCCGCTCGCCCGCTGGTTCCTCGACCCCCGCACGACCTTCGCCATGTGGTCCCGCATGAAGCAGTGGGACAAGACGTACGACGAGGCCATGGACCTGGAGCGGCGCCGCGCCATCTACGGCGTGTGGCTGGAGCACCGCGAGGAGCTGGAGGCCGGACACGAGGACGGCCAGGTCAGCGTCCTGGACAAGCTCCCCATGAAGATGAAGAAGTTCGGCCTCACCGTCGAGGAAGCCCTCGCGCTGCCCGACCAGATGAAGGCCGACGACCAGAAGCGCCGACAGCAGGCCGCCGCCGCCAAGCTCCAGCTGGAGCTCGCCGAGGAGAAGGCCGACGCCGAGGCGGAGAAGGAGCGCCTGCGGGTCCAGGGCGAGATCGACCGCGTCCGCGCGTCGGTCAACGCCGACACCGGCATCGCCGAGGCCCGCGCCGAAGCCGCCACCGCCGGCGCCCGGCTGGAGGCGACGACCGCCCTCACCGCCGCCCAGCGCGCCGCAGACGCCGCCGAGCGTGAGGCCGCGGCCGAGGCCGCCGCCGAGGAGTCCGCGAAGGTCGCCACCGAGCGAGCGAAGGAGAAGGCCGCGCTCGCGAAGGTCGCCGAAGACGACGCCCGAGTCCTCGAAGCCGAGCGGAAGAAGGCCGAGGAGTCGGCGAAGCTCGCCGTCGAGCAGGCGAAGGAGAAGGCCGCGCTCGCGAAGGTGGTCGAAGACGAAGCGCGAGTGCTCGAAGGCCAGCGGAAGGTGGCCGAAGAGTCGGCCCGTATCGAGCAGGCCCGGCACGCCGCCGCCCAGGACGCGGTCCGTGCAGCCGAAGCCGAGTCCCTCGCCAGCCTGTCCGCCCGCGACCTCCGCGAGCGCATCGTTGCCCGGTTCCTCATCGACTCACTGCCGATCGAGACCGTCCGCTCCCTCGCCCCCGAGAACCTCGCCAAGCAGATCCAGACGCTCCCGATCACCAACGCCAAGATCGGCGAGCTCATCGGTGGCGCCTCGGACAGCACCGCCTCCTCCCACAAGACCGCTGCCGTCGAGCTCATCGCCCGCGGCTACAACCACCACACCGGCTACGACCCCGACCTCACCGCCCAGTAGGGAAGACCGCCATGCCCATCAACTTCGGCACGATGCCCCACCACTGCACCGGCACCGTCACCACCGCCGTCGAGGCGTACAGCCCCGCCGGCGGAACCGCCCACGGCGAGCTCGATGCCGCCGCCTACGTCTGCCCCAACCACATCCAGACCGCCCGCGACATGTGGCAGGCCCAGGGCCTCACCCCCTACACCACCGGCGCCACCGGCAGCAGCAGGTCCTGCGGCGGCACCACCGACTTCCGCGAGACCACCCCGAACGCCACCGCCACCACGGAAGGATGACCACCATGACCGACAAGACCCCCGCCCAGCTCGCCGAGGCCGCCGGCGACGCGGTCCGCGCCCTCAACCACGCCACCCTCGGTACGCAGGCCGATTGGGAGTACCCGGGCGACGTGTACAGCGTCGTCGGGAACCTCTCGTACATGGCCGGGATGCTCCCGCAGGCCCTGGACCAGGTCGCCCAGCTCCTCAAGCGACTTGAAGCCGAGGGCCACCTCAAGAGCGACCGCGACACCCTCGCCGCCGACCTGGAGGCCGCGTACGCCGGCCTCACCATCGCGGCCGGAGCCGCCAGCACCCTCCGCGGCGCCCTGGACCGCGCGCACAACGGCCTCGGCGCCGTCGCCTACAAGGACTGACCGAACACCACCGAGAGGAACCACAGATGACCGACTCCACGATCACCGTCGCCGAGGACACCTGGGTCGAGGCAGGCCAGGAGATCAGCACCCCGGAGGAGCTCCGCGTGTACGTCGCCCAGCTCCGCTCCACCGTCCTGCACATGCAGAGCGGTCTCGGCCGCGCCGCGTGGGGAGCACTCACCGGCCGCTCCTGGATCGACACCCCCGCCACCGAGCGCCAGAACGTCCCCGACATCATCAGCGACCACCTGGAGATGACCGTCACCCCGGCCGGGACCACCGCCAAGGACGCCACCTACCGACAGTCCCTCGCCACCCTCCTCGGCGCCCTCGAAGCCGTCGACCGGGCCACCCTCACCGTGTGGCTCGCCCAGGCCGCCGTCCATGACCCCGACCAGCGCGCGTAACCCCCAAGAGCCGCATCCCGCCTGACGGGACGGCAAATGCAAAGGGCCCGTGACGCGGGATTCGTCACGGGTCCTTTGTTCGCCACACGAGATGTAGCGGGTCTCTTTCGCCCCGGTGGTGGATATCCCCGCCGAATTGCGAAAGGATCAACCCCACAACAGAACACCCCGCAAAAAACGTGGGGCGCCCCGGAACTCTGACATCCCGGAACGCCCCGCGCGAGTCCTCACCACATGTTCGCTTAGCCGGCGAGAACAGCAAGGACCCAACGCTTTGATCAGCGTACCCGGGGACACCCGTCCCGCAACACCTGTCCCGGCACGTTCCGGCGACGATCACCCGACCGATACGTCGGGTGTATCCGCGTTTGCCCCCCAGCTTCCTGCCGTTGACCGCGACCAGCGCGCGGACTGCCGCAGCCAGCTGGAGGCCCATGCCTCCCACCGCTCGAACGCTCAGCGCCGCCGCGAGGTCCGCGCCGCCGCCCACGCGAAGCAGACCGCGGCCGCCGCGAAGCGCACCGCCACTGCCGTACTGGACGCCCCGGCCGCAGAGCTCCCCACCCCCTGCCGGACCAAGCACCCCGTCGGGGTGAAGCGGTGCGTCCTCTGCGACGCCCACGCCGAACAGGCCGCCCTGGCCAAGGCCGCCGCGCTCAAGGCCCCGCTGGCGGACGACCCGGCCGACACCCTCGCCGAGCGCGCCGCCCAGACTGCCGAGTTCAAGGCCGCCCTCGCCAAGTCCCGTGTGACGCCCGAGGCTCAGCAGGCCCTCGCCGACGCCCTGCACCGCCACCGCGACCCGAAAGCCGCTCAGGAAGCCCTCCAGGCCCGCCAGAAGGCCGCTACGACGGACCGCACCACCCCCGCCAGCCCCACTCAGCCCCAGCCTGCGGCACCCCAGACCAGCCCCGACGGCGGGACGCCTGGGAAAGCAGAGAGGTTTGTTGCCGCTTCGACGGCCGAAACCGGCAGTGACCTGCGCGAAGGCTGTGACGCAAGCGTTTCGTGCGACTCCGAACCGACGCCCGAAACGTCCGACTTGGGCAAGCAGTACGAGCAGGCCAACAACAAGCTCCAGAAGTCGATGCGGCTCCTGGACGAGGCCCGCGCCATCACCACCCTGTTCTCGATGAGGAAGTGCGGCGTCGACAACATCGCGGGCGCCGTCGCCGTCACGCAGAAGATCGACGGAAGCGGCGGTTTCAACGGGTTGTTCCGGTGTGGGTCGGTTTGGTCCTGCCCCGAGTGCATGCCGGTGGTCCGCGCAGACCGCGCGGCGGTGATGGAGAAGTACGCCCTCGCGTGGGCCACAGAGCACGACGCCGAGCTGTGCACCGGCAAGACAGAGGACGCGGGCAAGACCCACGCCGGGCACGGCATGGCGATGGCCACCTTCACCTCCCGCCATGGCGAGCACGCGGTGCTGGAGGACCGGCTGATCTTCGACAAGCACGGCAAGCCAGTGAAGGACGACGACGGAAAGCAGCAGGTCAGGCGCGGTCAGCTCCAGCGGACCGCCGACGCCTGGCGCCGGATGCTCCAGAGCCGGTGGTGGCGCCGCCTGCGCGCGAAGTACGGCATCGTCGGGGCCACCAGGGCCCTGGAGGTCACCCATTCGTGGGCAAGCGCCTGGCACACGCACATTCACGCGGTCGTGTGGTTCGAGGAGCCCGTCACCGACGACGTCGCGAAGGAGCTGGAGACCGAGCTGTACGTCCGGTGGCAGGCCGAGTGCACGGTCGCCGGACTCGGACGCCCGAGCCGCAAGCACGGAGTCAAGGTCGACCCGGCTCGCCGGGGAGCCGAGGGCGCGGCCGACATCGCCAAGTACCTGGTGAAGGTTCAGGACAAGGACAAGGCCCCGCGACCCGCCGCCGAGGGCTTCGTCAACCACGTCAGCCGCGACGCCCGGCCCACCGCCGACCAGGCCCGACGCCTCAAGGCCGCCCGCGCGAAGCGGGACACCGCCCGTGCCCAGGGGAAGACCCGTGCCCAGGCGGACGCCGACTCCCTGATCGCCGACATCCGCGAGGAGATCGGCCAGGCCCACCGCGCCCGCGCGCTCGGCAACGAACTGCTGCGCGGCGACAACAAGGTCGGCCGGAAGGAGGGCCGGACCGCGCTGGAGATCCTGCGCCTCGCCCTCGCGGGCGACGCCGCCGAGCTGGACCTGTGGCACCAGTACGAACGGGCCACGAAGGGAACCAAGATGCTCACCTGGACCGGTGACGTGCGCGAACGCCTCGAACGCCTCACCGGCGCCGCCGCTGAGCGCGACGCCCAAGAGGTCATGGCCGAAGACGACGCCAAGCAGGTGAAGGCCGTGCTCGTGCTGATCGACCCAGATCCCTGGAAGTCGAAGGTCGCGGCCATCCCCGGCCGCCGCGGTCAGCTCCGCGTCGCGGTCAAGGTCGCCTCTGACAACGCCATCAAGGCCGGGCTCGACATGGAGGCCGGCGCCCGCGCCGCCGTACGCGAACTCCTCGAATCCTGGGGCCTGACCTGGGACACAGACATGTACGGCCCCGGCACCCAGACCAAGGGCTCACGCGGCGTCGACACCGAGACCGGCGAGCTGTACTTCGTCCCCGAGCACCCCGCCCCGCCGCAGGACCGCCGCGACCGCCGCCACCCCCAGTGGCAGACCCCCGACCAGCTCCACGCCAACGCCACCATCCTCGGCACCACCCCCCGCGACTACGTACGCCCCGAACAGGCCGCCCGCCGCGCCTCCGGCCTGCCCATCGCCCGCGAACTCACCACCCCCACCACCGACTCCACCCCGGCCACAACCAAGACCCTCTGCATCGTCTGCGACATCCCCGTCAACCCCTCCCTCCCCGAACCCCTCCACCTCCTCTGCGACCCCTTCACCACCTCCTGACCCCCGCTCCGACCTCTCTCCTGTAGACCCCGAGACCACCCACTCACAAGGGACGAAGGGAGTGGGTGGTCTCGGGGACGGAAGGAGAGAAGCCCAGGTCGGAGCGGGGGTCAGGACCCCGGCCAGTAACACCCTGGTTTACACCCGGTTTTACACCCGCCCCACCCCGACGAAGGAGAACACCGTGACCCGCACCCTCCCCGACGTCAGCTTCGCTCGCATCGCCAGCGAGGACGGCCGGCACGTCTTCTTCTGGGCGGCCCCGGCCGCTGGCCTCGATGAGCTCCTCGCCGTCTGGAACCGGATGGACGGCATGCTCGCCGAGCGCTTCACCTTCGGTGAGCCCGCCATCGTCGCCGCGGCTCAGGACTGGCTCGCCGACAAGCTCCAGGAGCACGAGAAGGCCACCGTGATGATCGGCTCGATCGAGCGCGGGAAGTGGGTCGACTGGAACCTGCGGGGAATCCCGCGTCCCGCCGTACCGACGTCCTGACCCCCGGTGGTCCTCGGAGCGACCGACGCAAGCGCCGGCCATCGAAGCCCCGGGGGGCTCCGATCCGGATCGAGCTGGAGCCGGTGACCGAGTGCAGGAGCGTCCAGGCCGAGACGCACCCCGATCGGTCACCTGACCCACCGGAGTCAACCCACGTCTCGGCAGCGAGGTATGCCAGTGCGCTTCGCTTACTTGGCACCTCGCCCCTGGCGCGCTGCGCTTGCCGGGGAGGACCGCCCTTGACGGGCGGTCCGCCGGCGGCCCCGAGGGGGCCGCACGGCAGGCGCGGACGGCCGCGCCGGGGTGGCTGAGGCCCAGGGGCACCGTGCCCGCGCGCGGCCCTGAGGGCCGCGTGGCGGGACGGCGACAACGGTTGCTGTCGCGGGCCCTGGCACCAGCCCCGCCCCGCAAGCGGTGCGGATAAGGGCGGGTGATACGACTGGTGGACCAGTCGCCAATTGGCGACTGGGCACGGTCGAGGGGGAGCGGATGGCACGGGGTACGCCGGGATCGAAGCGCCAGCACACGGTGTCGGTGCGGCTGAACAACGCCGAGCGGAAGCGGTGGGACGAGGCCCGCGTAGAGTCCGGCCGCCGCGAGCTGGGCGCGTGGGTCCGGGCGGTGGTCGAGGACCGCCTCGCCGACGTCGGCGACGGCCAGGCGCCGGGCACCGAGCGAAGGCCGGCCCCGCTGGACCCGGTGACGCAGGCCGCGTACGACGAGCTGTGCCGGATCGGCGCCAACCTGAACCAGCTGGTGAGGTACTCCCACCAGGACGGCAGGCTGCACCCCGCCATCGAGGCCGCCCTGTTCGAGGTCGGGAACGCAGCCCTCGCGATCCGGGGGATCGAGCCCATGGACCCTGCGGACCCCGAGTGATCGCCAACATCACCAAGGGCCGGAAGGCCGTCGGCGCCCTGGTCTACGACTTCGGCCCCGGCCGGAGGGACGAGCACATCAACCCCCGGTTGATCGCGGGCAACGTCACCGGCACCCCGCTCCAGGTCGCGAGGGCGATCGACCACACCGCCCGCCAGCGCCCCGAGATCAAGTCGCCGATCTGGAGGACCTCCCTCTCGTTGCCGGACGAGGACGGCATCCTGCCCGACGGCCAGTGGGCCGACATCGCCGCGGCGTTCGTCGCCGACATGGGGTTCGCCGGCGCCCCGTGGGTCGCCGTACGCCACGGCGACGACCACATCCACCTCACGGTGTCCCGCGTCGCCTGGGACGGGCAGCTGCTCACCGACCGGTGGGACTACCGCCGCGCCCGCCAGGCCGCTGACCGCCTCGAAGAGGAGCACGGCCTGGTCCGCGCCGCCGACCGCTTCCGTGCCGAGGGGCCGCAGGTCCGCAACAACGAGCTGGAGGCCGCCCACCGGCGCGGCCGGGGCCTGGACGGCCCGCCGCCCGAGCGCGAGGAGCTCCGCCGGATCGTCCGCGAGGTCCGCGACGCCTCCCGCGGCCTCGGTCGCGAGGCGTTCGAGAGCGGACTGGAGGACGCCGGGGTGTCCTTCCGCGCCAACGTCTCGCCCAGCACCGGCCGGATGAACGGCTACAGCTTCACCCTGGCCGGGTGGGTCGACGGCTCCGACGAGCCGGTGTGGGTCGCCGCCTCGAAGGTCGCCCGCGACCTGCGGTGGGCCGACCTCGGCCCGGTCCTCGGCGACGGCCCCGCCACGCCCCGGATCCCCGACCCGCGCATCGAGTTCGCGGTCGCGCCCGCAGCCGCTCCCGCGACGTCGACCGGCCTGCAGAACGGCCCGACGCGCGAGGAGCTCGCCGCGGCCGCCGAGCGCGGCGCCGAGATCCTGCGCCAGGGCCAGGCCGAGCGCGGCGTCGTCCCCGTGCCGCAGCAGGAGCAGCCGGCGGTCGCCCGGTCCACCGACCCGGCCGCCGCCCTCCTCGCGCACTACCGGGCCAAGGCCGCCGGGCAGCCGCTCCCCGCCGAACCGGTCCCGGCCGCGCCCGCGCCGATCCCGGCCTGGACGGACAAGAAGCGCCGGCCCCACGGGAAGATGAGCAACGACGGTCTGGCCGCCGCCATCAAACGGCGCGAGAAGGAGCTCACCACCCTCGCCCGGTCCAAGGCCCAGGCGAAGGAGGAGATCCGTACCGGCGACGCCATCGTCACCGGGCAGGTCACCGGTCCGAACGTCCAGGAGCTCCACCAGCGCCTGGCCCGCCTGGAGAAGGCGGAGCCGCACATCACCGCTCTGCGGGACGCGTTGCGCACGGCGAAGGCCGCCGAGAAGGCCGCCGACGAGGCCCGCACCGTGTGGCGGGAGGCCAACGGCCGCAAGGACATGAGCCGGTGGGCGCTCTGGAAGATGGACACCAGCCGCAGCCAGGAGGAGACCCGGGCCCAGCAGGCCGGCGACGCGATCCACGAGAACGTCGACACCGCCCAGCAGGCCCGCAGCGCGGCGTCCAAGGCCGCCGAGCTCGCGCGGAAGGAGACCGGCGTGCCCGACCCCGCCGGGGAGCTCACCCTGCTCCGCGAGGGCTGGACCAAGTTCGTCGGCGACGCCCACGACCGCGACCAGGTCCACGGCAAGGCCCAGAGGTACAACGGCCGCACCAGCGCCGAGCGCATCGACGTCTCGATCGCCAAGGTGGAGAAGCGCGTCGAGGAGCTCCGCCAGGAGCAGGCCCTGCGCAAGACGATGCCCAAGAGCCAGCGCGAGAACGAGGGCAAGGCCCGGTCCGCCGCCGCCCGCGCCGCGCTCCCGAAGGCGAGGAGGCCGACCACCGCCCGCAAGCTCGCGGCGGCGTACGAGAGGCCCGCGCACCTGCGCCAGCCGCCCCCGCCGAACCCGAGCCGGGGTCAAGGACTGGGGTGACGACCGGTGGGTGCTGGGGGCCTTCGCCGGCCCCCAGACCCCCGCTTAGGTCGGTATCGACCGGCGCGGACAGGTCTCGTCGTACCGCGGCGCCGTTCGCGCCGGACGACACCGCCCACCTGTCCCCGTGGCTCGGGCCGGATCGGCGGCTGTCCGCAAGGCGCCGATCAGGGCGCCTGCCAGGGCGTCTTGCAGGGCGCTCACCAGGGCGCCCGCACGGGCGCTTTGCAGGGCGCCTCACCAGCCGGCGGACGGGGGTCCTGGTCAAGGGGGGGTGACCTGCGCTTTCTGGTCCCGGTCGAGGGGCCGCAGCACGGCGACTACTTCCCCACGGCACCCTGTCGGCCTGGTCGCCGGGGCAGCTTGCCTTACAACTGGCCCCACAACTTGCCGCACAACTGGCCCGTCAACTTGCCCCACAACTTGCTCTCCAACTTGCCTCACCGGCCCCCGGCGGACCGCCCAACCACCAGGTCAGACCGCATGGTCGAGGGGTCCGGAGCGCGCCGACTACTTCCCTACGACACCTCCGGCGACGTCGAGCCGCCCGGCCCGAGGACCCGCCGGCCCCGCGGCTGGACCACCGCCTGGTCCTCGCCGACGACGTCCACCAGGACGTCACCCCCACCCCGTTCGGCGGGCAGCAGCCGCTGCACGGTGTGGTCGGACGAGGCGGTCGGCGACGTCGCCGGACCGAGGCCGAGAGGCCGACGTGTGGTGCTCATACGAAGAGTCTGACGGGCCCGACAAGTTGAGAATGCCTAGGTGTGACTTTGTAGCAAGTTTTGTAGCAGCCGCCGGAATGCAAGAGGTGTGCCCGTATTGATCTTGATCGGGGGAGCCCTCGCGTGTGCACGCGGGTGCACGTGCACGCGTGCACGCGTTGGGAGTCGGCCACCGGGTCGTGATGCATAGGTGTGGGGGATCGTGCAGCGTCCACGTACGTGAAGTCGGTGACGTACGCGCGGCAGAGATGACGTACACGGCGAGGCAGGCCGGGGTGGACGACATCGAGCACCAGGAGGTGGGAGTCGTCCACCTCGGCGAAGCCGCGCCGGTAGGCTCGTTGGTGGGGCAGGACGCGCCTGCCCGAGCCGCCGTCACCGACTCCCACGCAGTCGGTGACGCCGTCCGGCCAAGGTCCCCCGGGCCGCGCGCTGAACCTCCACCGTGATGCCGACGACGTGCTGCGCCCGTCCTCCCGTCCGGCGGCGAGTGCGTGGGCCGTGCCGCCGATCGGAGAACCCCGTGCCCAAGCACGACAGCCGCCGCAAGGCGGAGATCCGCGCCCACATGGAGCGCACCGGCCTGCCGTACGCGGCGGCCGCGGCCGCCGTCGAGGCGAAGGCCGGTGCCAGCTCCGCGCCGTACGACCCCGAGTGGGATGGTGGCCGCGACCGGCCCGTCCCGTACCCGGACGTCGAGAGGCGCATCAACGAGGCCGGCGACGCGATCGACCACGAGACCAAAGTGCACCGCGATGGTGGGCAGGACGACCCCTACCGGCGGGCCGCAGCCTTCGAGGCCCGGTCCATGGCCTGGTTGGAACTGGCCGCCCACGCCGAGGGCAGCAACTTCCACGCCGCGTGCATGCTCGCCTCGTTCCACGACCAGGAGACCGCCGCCCGCATCCGGTTCGAGCACCGCATCCCCACCCTGTTCCCGAAGACGATGGCCGCGCAGGCTGGCCTCCAGTGCTGCGAGTGGTGCGGCAGGCCCTGGCAGGCCGACCCCGAGGGGGCGTGCGACCACTGCCCGCGCCTGATGTGGGGCCCAGCTCCCCGCAGCGCCGACCAGGCCCGCACCAGCCCGGCCCCGATCCCCGTCACGCGCGAGCAGATGCGGCCGGCGCCCGCGTACGACGACTGACCCACACCGCCCGGGGCGGACGACGTCGAGCACCAGGACGTCGCCCAGCCCCGGGCGTTCGCGCAGGTGGGACCGAAACCGCCACATGGTGCACCCCCCTTCCCACCGAAACCGCCAACCGGTGCACCCCCTCCTCCTGCGCCCCGGCCAGCCGGCCGCGTACGGTCGTCGGCATGCCGAAGTACGAGAGCCCGCGGAACCCGGCGGGCGCCCGCGTCTGCCAGTTCTGCCACGAGCACACCGTGCGCGAGTCCCTCGGGACCAAGCCCGTCATCTACTGCTCCGCCGCCTGCAAGCAGGCCGCGTACGCCGCGCGCAAGCTCCGGAAGGCGGTCGAGGCCGCCGTCGAAGCCGAGCGCAAGGCAGCCGCAAAGTCAGTGACTTTGGGCGCGGAGCGTCGCCCGGACGGCCCAGCAAAGTCAGAGACTTTCCCTAGCAAAGTCACTGACTTTGTAGGGGAGGAGTCGCAGGTCAGCGCCCCAACGTCACTGACTTTGCCCCTCGATCCTGCGCCCCCGGCCCCGGCCATTCCCGCGCCGGCGCGGTCCGAGGCCGCGCAGGAGGCGTTCACGGCGGCCGCCGCGGCGAAGTCGCCCCGCCGACGCGGTGCCACCCCGGCCTCGCCGCCTCAGCCGGCGGAGCCTTCGCCGCACGGACGCGCGGGCGGGGACCACGCCGGGTGGATGGCCGCGTTCAACCGGCTGACGCCGTCCCAGCCCGAGCAGCAGCCGGGACTGTTCGAGGTGCAGGCCGAGGTCGAGGCGGACGACGAGAGCCTGTAGCCCAGCCGCGACGGCGGGTCGTGGTCCCGCTCAGCCACGACGAGACGTGTCACGAGCGGAGCGAGATGGACGGCCCCGGCCACATCGCGGCAGCTGCCAGCTCCCCGCCAGCCACGGCATCAGCGTCCGTGCGCCTCACGCGCCCGCATCCGTGACGGCGGGGGAACGGCGCCCAGCCCAACTCAGGCCGGAATTACGGCATACCGGACAGCAGCCGGGCACCCCTCCCCCGCCGCTGGCCGTCTTTTCCCAGCCCAGTGCGCCCGCAGCCGCCGTCCCAGCCGGCCACGCATGCCATGTGACGGTAGGCGCCCCACAGACGGCCTGAGGGGCCGATACGACGAAGGCCCACCCCGCAGGGTGGGCCTTGACCTTGAGCAGCGACTTGCAGGTGGGGGCAGGGATCAGAGGGACTCGTCGGTGTCACCGTCCTCGCTCACCGGAGGAGCCGAGTAGTAGTCCGACGTCGCCGGTGTGACCGGCCACTTCGCGGACGCACCACGGGGCAGCGGATACCCGACGGCGAACAGCGCGCTGGACATCCGGATGTCCTGCACCTCGACCACCCGGGCGTCCTGGCGACCCCGGCCGGGCAGTGTGGTGATCCGTACGGCACGCAGCAACGGCACCCCGGCCGCAGGCATCAGCAGCGCCTCAGCCTCCTCGGGCGAGGGCATCCGCGCGGACACTTCCTCGCGCCAGGTCAGCGCCCGTCCGGCCCACTCCTCGACCCGGTCGTACATCCCGCCCATGCCGGTGTCCCCGCGCATCGCGGGAATCTCCTCGGTGACCCACGAGCCGATCCAGGAGTCGGCGAGCTGACGGTGCTCCTCGCGGCCGGGGTCGCCCACCATCCGCTTCCGCACGGTCAGCAGCTCCCCCGCCTCCGCGCCCAGGATCTCGGCGACGTCCGCCGGCACCGGAGCCTCGGTCACCCGGGTCCGCTCCCCGTCCGGCCACGGCAGGGCCCGCCAGTGCTGGACCTCGGGCCCGGAGAAGTAGCCCAGCTCGTCGCGCTCGATCTGCCGGGCCCGCACGGTCAGCCGGACGCGGTCCGGGTGCTCCTTCACGAAGACACCCGCCCGACGTCGGCTCTCGACCAGACCTTCCC